>NZ_JBGOOI010000029.1:0-56040 GCF_041439605.1 Vibrio sp. 1F169
AAAAAAGAGACATTTTAACTTTGCTAAAAAGTGACATTACAACTTTGCGCCTACAATCACACTACGTATTATATATATGCGGGTAAATACATAATACGTTAATTTTCAAGGTCTTGAATCCTCTAAGACCTTAATAACTCTCTCATTTTTTATCTTGTGGGCGATGAGACCCCAGACCAAATTTTGATCACTTTCATGGAGCAAGCCTGCGATATGGAAAGCTATCTTCCAGTCTATAGAATTCCGACCATTCCGCCAGTTTCTTACGGTTGATTGGTCGACATTCAGCTTTTTTGCTAGTTGGTACTCTGAGGTGAGACCGAACTTAGCTTTAGTACGATTCAAAAGCGCATTTTCGTATGTAAAGCGTTCCATTATGATCCCTCATATTTCGTTCATTGTAGGGGTGGATTTAGCTTCAAAGCCATACGGGGCATGCTTGCCAGTAGCAAATAAATTCCAGTAGAGTGATTTATGTCAAAGGTTTAATACTCTAGGAAGGCAACGATAGTTTGCTACCACTTTAATGAATGTCAGTCATCGATCACCTATCAAAAGTTTCAAACGAAGTGCGCGTCCATTGGCCGCACTTAATCGTGATCGTTGGAGAAAGCTGTTGGAGAACCCGTCCCAATATGACTATCTGCTGTCTCGTTCGGGCAAGTCGACGCAACGCCAATACTTAACCGATATTGGCCGAGTGATGGACTACTTGGTGAGTGAGTTGGAGTTTCGTACTTGTAAGGTAGGAGTAGCGACCGCGAACGGGTTCTTGCTTCGTACTTGGGCGAATGCAGCCAAAGGTACCGGCTTACCAGAGTGGCGGGTGAAACAGTGCGTGAGTTACGCAAAAGATCGAGGCTGGATCACCTCAAAGCAACCTCGAGAGAACATCAATGGCGACTGGTATGGATTGGCATCCATTAAGCGCATCACCGACAAGTATTTCCGCGATCTCGGTTTGAACCTGGCTTACGAGAACGCCAAACAAGCCGCAACTAAGAACCTCAAGAAAATGGCCGCCTCAACCGGCGTACACATCCGTTATCTTTTAACCCCCATCACTTTGTTACGTAAGTTTGCGCGTCGCAGTACTCAGCGCCACAACAGCACTGTGCCTTAAGATCAAAGCTCAAACTGTGCCTAGATCCGCCTGAACCCCGATTTTTCGGGGTTTTTTGTCTCTATTCCTATCCAATCTCATCGATTTAGGACCGTGAATTCCTCGTTGTGGATAACCGTTTCATTAACCGGTGTTTTACTGCGTTAACTACTCCATGAATTCAGTCCTTGAGATCACAACGCATAGTCTAAAGACTAATGATCTATCTAAAGATAGATGTAAGGGAGAGTTACTGTTACCCCGTGAAAAACGGGGATAACTTGATAAAGGAAGCGGCTCATCGAGCTCGCCAGCGAGCTGGAGCCTTATGACGCGAGACGTTCGATAGCATGGCGATAAGCACGGTATGCGCGTGTGCTGCAACGGCCAGTGAGTCGCTGCGCGACGGTCTATTAGGAAAGCAAATGCGAAATCGAAGTGCACAGTTTAATTACTTAAACCTATTAAGTTTCACATTTTAATTGTTATAATCTATTGGTTAACGTCGAGAGACAGGGACACACCAACGTCGTGAGACAGAGGACAACACCATGACAATGCATCAACAAAGCTACCAACAATTGGTCAGCGAGCTTGAGCTCGTTGAACAAACGCTGACCCAAGCGGCGCCAGACTGGAACACCGTTCCCACCTTCAAGAAACCCCTTGTCGCTATCCAAGCGGCCGAAGAAGCCAGCCAACAGGTGGCGACGACCATCCATTTGCTGAAATCCCTCATGAACAACTTCCACCTTCGCTTGAGCGAACTGGAGGCGACGCATGGCCAGTAAGAACCCCGTCAAAGGTTACATCGCGTGCCCAACGCATGGGTGTGATGAGATCTGCACCGTGCACGCCGTTGGCGAGCATAAGCTCATCGAAGGCGGTGAGCCGCCTAAAAATAAGCGCCGCCTCGGTCAGCTCTATACCATTTGCCCCAGTTGCAAAACCAACCAAAGCGCGGGTAAACCGTTTCAAGATTGGTTACACAACCACATGGTATCGAGTCCAGATAAAGCGACCGCTGGTTATAAAAACAGTATCAATGAGAAGCCTCACCCAACTAAGCCCCCAAAATCGAACGAAACCAAGCCCGATAAGGGCTCAAGCAATCCCGACAAACCCAAAGATAACCAACCCGCGCCGGTTACTACCCGATTAGGCTGGTCATTCTTGTTGCTGTTAAGCACCTGCGCGTTGTTGTGGTTTGGTTTAACGAAGAAAAAAGGAGTCACGCATGAGCAATGAAGCCCCATTCACGCCCGTGGAGAACGAACTGGATGAACGTGATCAACAAGCCGTTGAAGCGGTAGAAACCTTACGTGAAGCCCGAGAGCACGACGAGGCCGAGCCGTCAGAGACGCAAGACGCTTCGCCGGAGCCATTGGGTTTCGGGGAAGAAGATGCGCGCATGATGCTCTCTTACGGCTTAGGTGTTGTGGAGATGACCGTCGGCACCGTGTTTGATGTGCCGTTTGAAATCGACACCCGAGCCGGTAACCAGTGGTTAGACGCTGCATCACCCATGCTGCAGAAGTACGGACCCGCCGGTTTGAAATGGTTCGGCCAATACCAAGGCGAGTTTGTGTTTGCCATGGCGTCGATGACCTTGATTGGCGGTTGCGCCAAACAAGTGCGCCAACTCAAACAAGCTCAAGAGACGAAAGAGCCTGAGACACCGCAGGAGGTGGACAGTGAAGCTTCCCAATCCAGTGAACAAGAATAACGCCCACAATGCGGAGCACGTTTGTTACATGGGTACCACGGGCAGCTGCAAAACCACCGCCATTCGTCAGCTCAATTTCATTGAGCGTTCGTCTCAAGTAGTGATGTTCGATCCGTACAGTGAGCACATCGAGGCGCCGCTCAAAGGTGCCCGCGTGCAAGCGTGTCACAGCTTTGATGAGTTCTACCACAAGGCGTGGTTTGCCCGAAAGAAAAAGGCCGCGTTTCGGTTGGCTCTGGTCGAGCAAGCGCGAACCCGAGAGAACCTGGAGCTGTTTGCCAACATGGTGTGGTCATTGGGCGATGGCCAGCATCCGAAAAAGCTGCATTGCGTGATTGAAGAGTTGGCCAAGTTCACCAACACGCCCTCAAAGCTCGATGGGTTAGCCGGCGAACTCTGGACGGGCGGTCGTGGCTTTGGCTTGGTGATGCACGCAACGTTTCAGCGTGGACAAGAAGTGCCTAAGACGGTGCTCGATGAATCCAAATATGTGTACGTTGGCGCGGTCAGCTCACGGCGCAATGCCAAGTACATTGCGGAGTATTTTGATATTCCCATGGAGGCCATTTTGGGGCTGCAAAGCTGCGTCGATAGGGAGCATTTAGGGCGTAAAAAATTCGCGGATTACATCCTCAAATCACCGGGTTTAGGCAAGTGGGAGCAAGGAAAAATCTACCCCAAGCGATGACGGTAACCTAATAGGTTTAACTCTTAACCTAACAGGTTAAAGACACTGGTCATTTTCGTCTGAATACACCACGTTATCAGCATCAATCACTCTAAAGGAACTCCCATGAGATTGAACGTGAAAAATGTGGCGATTGTCGCCGGAATTGCCGCGGTAACGACGGGTGCGATCGTCTTTGCCGTGAATAATAAAGTCGGTGGCCTCGATAAGTTGTTGGGTCGCTCGGGCTGGTTTTAGAGGGGAATACGATGTCAGTCAAACCAATCAAATTGAACTCAATGGTTGGCGCGTCGTGGGGACAAAAAGGCACATTGCCTATCCCTAATGGCCCGACGTACCACGAGTTGGTACTGGAAACCAACGCCAGCGCCGCGGACATGCAGCGCATTGCGATAACGCTTAACGCCGAAGAGATTTACGTCTTAACCGGTGAAGAGCTCGTGATGCTTGAGCGCTATAAGCAGCGAGACGCCACGGCGGGGCATTTTGTGATCCCATTCAGTGACATCGTAGCGCGCACCAAAAATGGGGTGCGTTACACCGGTTTGGTCACCGAACTGGGTGACAATATTCACCTCGATATTCAATTCAAAGGCAAGGCGGCCAACGCGACGCCACTGTCTATCCAAGTGCATGCGTGGGTGAGCAACTCTCAAGCGATGCGTGTCTTGGTGCCGATGATCAAACGCGAAACCATGCCAGCCAATGCACAGGGCGAGAACGAGTTCACCAACTTGGTGACGAGTCCGCTCATCAGCATTCGTCGCATGCATTTCATGCACGATAAGATCAGCAAATTGGAAATTGAGCGCGACTTTGTCAAAGAGTACGAAGCCAACACCTTCATTTCAGAAGCCAATGCGAAACGCAATGAGCGCACGCCACAAGACGGTTATTTTCATTTTGACCCGATTGTTCGTGGGTTCTCCATTGACGAACTGTTTCCGACGCAGCACAGCTCCAACTTGAAATTCTCAGTGACCACCACCGATGTCCCAGGCTCAATCCCGATCTTGGTGGAGTCAGTGAAAGTCACGCGACCGGAAATGTTGCAGAGCGGCGCGGCCTAAGGAGCGCCAATGAACGCTTTTTTTGATGATCTGTTGGAGTTTGGCGCGGGCGCATTGGATTCGGTCGGGGAAAACGCCGACTGGCTGTTTCCCACTCATGACCAATCCACGAACCCTGATAAGACGCAGCAACCCAATCATCCTCAAGTGGATAACAAGGGGAATACGGTGACCACGCCGCAAGCTCAACCTCAGAAAGACAACACGATGTTGTACGTCGGAGGTGGGGTTGGTGTGCTGCTGGTCTTGATATTGGGCGCGCTGGCGTTTCGACGATAAGGAGACGGTGATGCCGTTACTGTTTTGGGGATTGGGTGGATTTGGGGTCGGCAGCCTGTTTGGGCTGAGTGCCGGCAAAGGACTCAATAAAGTGTTGCTTGTGGTGCTGTTGGTCGGGTCACTGATGTGGCTCAAAGGAGGGCGCTGATGCTTGGATCATTGACATCATTAACCGGTGGCGGTGGCCTTCAAGGGGGCGCAGCAGGACCCGCTACGTCCGGCACCTCGGGTAACACCACGAATAACAGTGGGTTTGAAGGCGGGCACATCAGCCTCGGTGAGCAACGCGGTATGCCGTGGTGGTTCATTGTGTTGATGGCGCTGTTTGCCTTGTATGCGTTATCTAAACGATAGCTTACAGCCAGCAAAGTGGGCGCACGTCCATCAACGGCTAAAACCAGCACTGAGAGACTATTACCAACACGCACAAACCCAAGTCACAAAAGGCTTAGAGGCAACGTATCAAATAAGTGACACTGTCATGTTGTTGCGTGGTGAAAGGCTGAAAAACCACACCAAAGAGCTGGTTGTGGTGGGGTTAGCGGGCGACATGGCCACCGGCACATTGGCCGCCGTCGAGCATGCGAAACAGCATGGCTTTGATTCGGTGCGAGCGCATTTTTATCGTGAGGGTGCCAAGCGATTCATTGCAAGACGATTGAAGTTACCGGTTCAGGAAATTGAACGCCACGGCGATGAACGGGTTTTACAAATAAGGTTAGCGGATATGGGTGGAAGAAGTTCTTCGAAAAGTCGTCAAAGCAACACCACGACGACCACAAACACCAGCAGCAGTGCGGCGGTCGGTGGCGACAATACCGGTGTGATGCTGTCGGGCGTCAGTGACTCGGACATCAATTTGACCATGACCGATCATGGCGCGATGGCCATTGCGGGACGTACCGCCGAAGAAGCGTTTGATTTTGGTACCCAAGCGTTAAGAGTCAATGAATCGGTGGTCGGAGATTCCTTGAACATGGTCGATAACTCGTTGCGTGTGGTCGATAACACCGTCGATGAAGCCTTTGGCTTTGGGACGTCAGCCCTAGAAGAGCAATCCGAAGTCAGTCAATACGCCATTGATTCGATCAAATCGATGGCCGGTCAACAAACCGAAACCACCAAAGCGGCGATTGCCTTAGCCAACAACGCGAAAGCGCGAGAGCAAACGGGCAGCAATGAATCCGACAATTCCACGTTGAAAAAATTATCCCTCATCCTTGGGATCATCGGCACGATGGTCACCATTGGGGTGGTCATGACAAGGCGCGCATCATGAAACAGACCCACACACTCGAGCCCAGCCAAACGCTGACGTTTAACGCCGGTCAATCCGGAAAGTACCTTATCTTGCGTGATACCACGCACTCGTTACTGCTGCAGGGCGATACCATGCGTCCAGTTGAGATCTTTGGTGGTGACACCGTTGATGTGTCCGCCTTTGACAAGCTCGAGCTGAACAATCATCAGTCAGTGGCGGTGACGTTTGAATACCAAGTATCAGATTTACTCATAATGACCAAGGCGCAGAAAATCAGCGTCAATAACGCGCTGTTGGTCAGTGAAATTGAAAAACCGGTGGACGTGAGAAAAGTGCAGGATCCCGTGCAGGTGAGTGAAGTGCAAGCGCCAGTGAGTGTGGCACAGATTGAAACGCCAGTATCGGTTCAAAAAGTACAAGAAGCGGTTAAGGTTAGTGACATTGTCACTCCAGTTAAAGTCTCAGAAATACAAACACCTACCAAGATTAGTGAGGTTCAAACACCGGTTAATGTCAATCGAGTGGCCGAGCCGGTGACGGTCGACCAAATCACACAGCCGTTGACCGTTGAACGTATTCAACAACCGGTGAATGTCGAGGTTGGGAATGCGTCACTGGACGTGCAAGCGACCATCACCAACACCGAATTGAAAGTGATGTCGGATCCGGAGCGGGTGACGTTCGCCCAAATCGGCAATGGAACTCTGTCATTGACGGGGCGAACACAGACCATTCGCAGCAAAACCGCGAGAAAGGCGCTCATTTTACAAGCCGCTTCGACCAACAAAGCGTCGGTCATGGTGCAAGGGTTTTTGGAGTTACGCCCGGGTGGGCATTTGATGCTCAACACCAATCAAGCGGTGACGCTGAAAGGGGCTTCGAATGACGTCGTTCGATTAGGAGAAGCGCTATGATGCTGTCATTAACCAATCCTGAGATTGTCAGCGCTAATGATGGCGTGTTGAACGTGGAAGCGAAACACGACAATCAGATAAAATTCATTGTCGGCTCAAATCGAAAGGCGACGTTCCCACTTTCCAACCAGGTCGAATTGTTAGACTTGAGTATTGAGCGCTTTTTGCAAGCGCAAGCAACACCGCACAATCAGCGCCGCAGTGGGCCGCCCTTACTTCCGGCAAGAGCAGGTATCGTTCATATTCAATTTACCGCAGCCAATAATACGAGGGTGTCCTCTCGTGTACTGCATCTGTATTTTGCTTTGAATTTCTTTTATAGCTATCCAATATTTCTTATCAAACCGAAAGCCGCGACCAAGCTTGAGATCACCGTCTCCAACATTGATGCCAGCGTTACGCTGCATTCGAGACTCCTTGTGAAATCGGAGGGCGAATGAGATGGCTAGTGTTACTCGCCAGTGGCTTACTGGCCGGAGTGTACCTTATGAATAAGAAAACCATCGATGAGACGGTCAGCAACTTTGTGCTGTCCGCTCGTAGCGAAACCCGCATGCTCGGCGTGCATGGCGACTTAAAGAAAGTCGTGCGTCGAGCGCTCGAACTGTCCCCGTATGATTTTGGCATCACGGAAGGCCTACGCACCGCAAAACGCCAATACCAACTCTATCAGGAGGGCTTGAGCCAGCTCGATGGGGCTAAACGTCTCAGCCGGCACCAATCTGGCCATGCGATCGATTTCGTGGCTTACGATGAGAACAACAAGGTGACGTGGGACTTTAAGTACTACGACGCCATCAGTAAAGCCTTTAAACAAGCGGCGCGAGAGCTGAATGTCGCCATTGTTTGGGGTGGTGACTGGAAGAGCCTTAAAGACGGTCCGCACATTGAATTAAGTCGTCGGGTGTACACATGATTGGCGCGCTTGTTAATCTCGTGACCGGTGGTGTGTCTGCCTATAAGCAACACAATCAAAACCGAGCCGAAGCGCTTAAGCGAAAAGACGAACTCGAGAGCGAGAAGCATCAGGCGAGGGTGCGTCGACTGCAGAAAGGCGAAGAGCAGGCCAGCAGCCTCGATGAAGTCAGCATTCGAGAGCGGGGGTTGAAAGACGAGTTCATTCTCTTGGTGGTGTTTGTGCCGCTTATCCTGTCTTTCATCCCCAATTATGCGCCCTATGTTGAGCAAGGCTTCAACGCGCTGCAGGGCATCCCGAATCCGTATTGGTTTGTAGTGGGTGCAGTCGTCGTGGATACGCTCGGGATGCGCGCGATGGTTCGCTATCTCCTCGAGTTTTACGTCTCGAGATGGAAGGAAAAATGATGGGGTTTCTGGACACACTGATTATTGCGTTCATGACAGGCGGAGTCTCAAGCCTTGGCACGATTGCGGCTCTGAAAACGGACATCAATTGGATAAAGCGAGTGCAGCAAGACCAAGAGCAACGGATACGAAAACTGGAGATACCGAATGAAAGGACACAAGTGCAAAGGCCGCCGACCAAACGGCCAACTTAAGAAAGGTTACACGCTCAAGAACGGGCGCGTAGTGCGGGCGAACACCACACGAAAACGATATAAAAAACGCCGATAAAACCAACCTATTAAAAGAGCCATTTTCTGATAAAAGTGGCTCTTTTTGTATTCCCTCTATAAGAGATTGTGCTATCAGCATCTAGTTTTACAGCTAATGATTTAAATCACTGTTATAGATAGGCTTAATGGTTATAATCCCTTTCCATAAATAGACTAGGTAGGAATCTCCATATATTTGAGTTCCGGGTTTCCTACTTACTAATTGTTATGCGTTTTGTGAGGAATGATGGGTAGCACCAAAGAACATTGGTTTGAGCTTCAAGAACAATTGATGATTGATTGGATTCAGAATTACCTTAGTGACCCTGAAGCAGATGAAAATACGGAAGGTTGGGAGGCGGCTATCTCTTTGTATGCTGGTATACAAGAGGAGATGGCAGGGCGGGCTGAGCTAGAGGCGGAATATCAATGGCATTGGGAAACTTCTTACTTAAAGTATTTTGAGATGTTTTTGAGTGAAATAGAAAATACTAAGCAGATCTTAAATGGAGTCGAAAGCTCGAATCAAGCGATGTTAAAAATGGTATGTAGCCACTCAATAACGGTACTTGAATCATACTTAGGGGACTACATAAAGTGCCTGATAATTAAGGTGCCTGAGTATCTGAACAATTTTATTGAGAATGATGACTTAGCTAAAGCTAAGTACTCCTTGAGAGATTTTCATAAAGAAGAACATGGTGTTGTCGGCCTAGTTCTTAAGAGCTTCAATAAAACTAGTTTCCACAATGTAAAACAGGTCGTGAACATATTCAATGCAATGTTTGCTTGTAAATTGGATATGGATATTTCAGATATATCTAAAGCTATAGACTTGAGGCATGATCTTATTCATCGAAATGGGAAGTCAATCAATGGCCATGAGATAGTTCTGAATGTAAATATAGCCACAGAATTTATTAAGATTGTCGAGGATTTTGCAAGGGAACTACAGTCTAAAGTGACTGACGAAATTAATTCACAATAAGGAGTTGTAGGTATGCATGAGCATCAAGATCCAATGACTGGTATTCGAATATTAGAAGAACAGTTGGCGGAAGGTTTCGTAATGAAAAGAGTTCCATTTACAGATGAAATCTACATGATAAAAGACTATCCATTTGGCGGTTTAAGATATACGTATGCAAAGTTGGATAATAAAAAGGTAGCTCATTTAGTAAGCTTTGACATGAATGAACCATTAAATGGTAAGCCGTGCTTTTGTCTATTTTATGGTACGAAAGAGCATCTACGAGGCAAGGGGCTAACATCTAAATTTGTAGCACAAACTATAGAATTGTTTAAAAAAGATCTACCAAAGAAATCTAAACCTTTTTATCTTGAGGCTCTTGTAGAACAAGATATAAAAGCATCCCTCGGTGTAGCATCGCGCCTATTTGGTAATAAAACCACATCAGGTACATGCGAGCTTACAGGTGCTAAAACGGACATTTGGCAAATAGAGTACGCTGGTTAATCATATAAGGCGCGTAAGAAAAATTATCTACTTGGTTTTCTATACGTTGAGTCCAAGTTGACAGTGAAGCAGTCAAGGCTTTGATGATAGCGCTAGTCATATCTGAAGGCAGCGTTAGCACACAGAGACTAAAAAGTTAGGTGGTTATGGAAAAGAAGTATCAAGTATTCGTAAGTTCTACATATGTCGACTTAATCGATGAACGTAAAGAAGTTATTCAAGCATTATTAGAATTAGACTGTATTCCAATTGGTATGGAACTTTTTCCTGCTGCTGACGAAGACCAGTGGGAGTTCATTAAATCTGTTATAGACGACTGTGATTATTATGTTCTCATCCTCGCTGGTCGTTACGGCTCTTGCGCTGAAAATGGCATTGGTTACACCGAGATGGAATATCAATATGCTCTAGAAACCAATAAGCCAATTATTTCATTTATTCACTCGAACCCAGGTAATATTCCAGCAAGTAAAATTGACACTGAACCAGCTTTGGTTAAAAAGCTAGCAGACTTTAAAGAACTTGCTCAAAAGAAACTCTGCAGGTACTGGGAATCACCTACAGAGTTAGGCGGAGTGTTAGGTCGGAGTATTGTGCAATTAAAGAAACGCTCGCCTGCACTAGGGTGGGTCAAAGCTAGTAATGTTCCAAGTGAAGGGGCGACTCAAGAAATCTTGCGATTAAAAAATCAAATTGACGAATTAAAGGAAAAGTTAAAGCAATCCGAATCAAATAGTGGTGGTATAGAGCCTAGTGAATTGGCCCAAGGTGAAGATCTTCTCAAAGTAACAGTGACAGCGACTGCTTCTGAAGCTGATAGGCCTTGGATTAATACAGACCAAACATACACAACTGAAGTTACGTGGAATCAGCTCTTTTCAGAATTAGCTCCCATACTGATCGATGAAACCAACGAAAATGATATCTATTCTCGAGTTAATGCATTTTTTGTTTCACATGATGTGCAAAAAATTAGTCAATTTGAAATTTTTCAAGGTTATGATCGTTACTCATGCTCTATATCTAGACAAGATTTTGAAACAATCATTGTTCAGTTTAGAGCTCTCGGTTTAATTCAAAAAGGCAGAAGAAATCGCAGTGTTAAAGACAGACAAACATACTGGTGTTTGACGGATCACGGAGATCAAGTAATGGTTGGACTGCGTGCTATAAAAAAATAATTTTGCTCGTTGAATAATGCTAATGAGTTTGAAGATTGACACTCATTGGCACTTTTAGATTTCACTCAGTTCATAAAGCAGCAAATGTGCCTTGCCTGCACGTTTATTATACAGTTATTGGTTTGGTTTTTAATGAAAGAAAATTTTTTGAATTTTATAAAGCAACGTAATGCAAATTTCTATACAGCAACTGGTGGTTTTTTATTGTCATTAGGTTGTGCCTACGTCGGTAATTACAACTTTACAACAGAGTCCGAAAAGATCATATCTGCTGATACACTTATCGCATTTATCCTAACAAATCCACACTTCGGTATTATTTTAGGTGGTTTATTTATGGCGTTAGGTGCAAGTTCTAATCATTTACTGCAAGGTGAATTAAATACAGAAAATGAACGTTTGAAAAGTAGGAATTTGAAGTTTGAACAGGAGTTATCAGAAGTTCCGTTGTTAAAGCAAAGAATAAGCAAGTCTCAAGAAGATGGTCTCCAATTAAAAGTTGAAAACTATAAGCTCCATGAGAAGCAAGTAGAAACATGGCTCAAAGGTATCTGTAAGCATATAGAACTAGATTATGAGTCTCGAGTATCCATTTATTACAAGGATGGTTCGGTATTTAAACTACTTGCGAGAAATTCTTCAAATCCGTTACTAAAACAGTTTAGTCGTAAAGATTACCCTTTGGATTTAGGGATTGTAAGTAAAGCTTGGCAATACGGGAAATACGAAGATAAAGAAATCCCAGAAGATGAAGATGCATACTTAGAGTACATGCAAAAAAAGTATCAATACTCCGAGGATATTTTATATAGCATTCGAATGAAAAGTAGAACGATGCTTGGTTTGTCGATTGTTGATGCCGACGATAGCATAGGTGTGATACTCTTTGAAAGTAAGATTAAGAATGCTTTTGATAGAGACACAATCGATGCTATGGAACGCTATTGTAAAGATTTTCAGAGTTACTTAGCTGGTTTTGTACGAGATTGTAAGGTTTATGAAAAGCGAGCAAGACCAGAAAGAACCATTGAAAATGCTCAGACACATAAGAATATCCTTGAGGAACTAGGAGGTAAAATATGAATGAACTTTCTAATATTGTTGCATATTTATGCCATACATATCCTCATAAGCATGAGTTAAGTAAGGCTCGGCTAACTAAATTAGT
Organism: Vibrio sp. 1F169; assembly: GCF_041439605.1. NCBI lineage: Bacteria > Pseudomonadati > Pseudomonadota > Gammaproteobacteria > Vibrionales > Vibrionaceae > Vibrio > Vibrio sp. 1F169. Next base: position 12,441 of record NZ_JBGOOI010000029.1, read on the forward strand.
ATACTTGGCAGACTGGTACAGTGCGTTAGTTGACGATCAACAAATTACTGATATTAGGTGGCATTTTAACCATTATGGTCCATATGTTGATGATGTAACAACCAGCATATCCGGTAACCCAGATTTCGCTATATTAAACGAACAAACAATGTATGGTTCTACAAAGTACTTAATCAAATATGTTGGTAACTTAAACATAAACGTACTTTCAGAAAGAACTAGGCAAATACTTGACGCTGTGATTAATAATACAAAACAGCTGTACTTTAATGACTTTATTGATTATGTATACTCAACCTATCCGGTAGAGTCTAAAGAAAGATATTCGGATTTTGATTTAGTTACTCTGGCAAGAGAATATAAACATAATCAACCTCAGCATCAATAAGGTTTTCATTTGTATTTCAGTAGTTTATGACATGTCAAAGATTGAGCTAACATCCATACTTTTATGTAAAATTCGGATGATTAGGGTAGGTTGGTTATTCGTTTTCTGGTAAAAAATGACGTGACTGACCAGCGGGAATTTTCGGTAACTCGGTCTGATTTCATCGCAAGTTTTTCCTAGCTCCGGATTTTCCGCCAAGCGCCCAAATGTGGCATCGAACTGTCTGATATAGACATTTCGTTGCTTGCGACCCCAGCGACGCTCAGTAAACAAGGCAATGTCTCTAAGATCGGCCTTTGCCTTATTCGTGAGCTGAAAAGGCGTCATTTTCTCTCTTCGCTATCAAGTTCATGAATGAAAGCATCGAGGTCGTAATCCGCGATCCCACTGTTTTCACCTTCCACGAGCAGCTGTCGTAACGTATTCATTTTCGTCTCTTGGGTTTCGAGTAGACGCAACGCCGAGCGGATCACCTCGCTGGCCGAGCCATAACGACCGCTTTGGATCTGATTCGTAATAAACCCATCAAAGTGTTCACCCAAAGTGATGCTTGTATTTCTCGCCATGATTATCTCTCCAAATACCAAATAATACCTAATTATGGTATCAGATAAACGTTCGCGCAAGCGTGACATTTGTCTCCGTGCTAACACTAAATCGATAAAAGCGGGCAGGCGAGTCACTTCTTTTTCTGACCACTCTGTACGAGCCTCAGTGAGCCAAGGGATTTGGTTTCCATGAATTGACCCATGGTCGCCCAATGGGCGATGGTTTGGGATGGCGTCAGTCCAGAACTTTTGGCGGCTTTGCGCGCTTGGTTGAACAGCACTTGATCGATATAGACACTCACTTTCATCGCTAATCCTTTTTATCTTGCTTCTTTATTTGAATTTGCTGGGTACCCAAGGTTTGGCGGGCATTCGACGACCGCCACGAAACGGCAATGGATGCTCCTTAGGTGGGTAATATTTCGGTGAATCAATCTTGCCGTGGCGCTCAACCAGTTGACGATGCTCATCACGCCAGTAGGCAAAACTGAGCAATTCTTTGGGATTAAATTCGCGTCTTTCTGGTGTGATCAAGGTGGCACGGTCGACGTTGATTTTAAATCCGTCCCAACGGTGATCCAGTGGCAAATAACCCCGAGCATGCACATTCATGAGTTTCTCGGCGATCGGGTTGATCGAGCATTGACCCGATAACCAACGCCGCATGGTTGGCACCGTCACATGAAAAAACGCCGCAGCGTCTTTCAAAGAATCAAAATGTTGGTTCACCAACTCAGCAAATGGCGGGGTTCTCATGTGATCGACCTCATAAAATATTAGTGGTTAATGATAGTTTATTCCTATTTTACTTTGGTATTTTGATAGTTAGTGGCTATCAAAACGCAGCAGTTTCTTGAAAATTAAATATTGCGTTTGGAACACTATAGCGAAGCCGAGCGTCCAAAAAAGTAATTAATAGGATAATTTCAGGGTAAAGATTAAGGAAAACAAGGCAGTTAGACGCCCAGATAAGCAAAAATAGACCAAGGGTAAGAACTTGAAAAGATTATAATTTATCACTATATTAGTGCGTATTATGTATATTATGTTAAATTGAGTTTGGTGTTTATAAGGCAGGTATCTTTGTGTGATGCCCTGCCTCTTGTTTGACTACCAAACAGACGTTCTATTTAACAGTGAATCTATTTACCATAAAATACCTAATAAACATATTTCCTAATCTTCGATTAAGAATACGTTTATTAGACTTCAAGCATTAACCTATCAATTGCTTCAATGATCTCTTTGGTTCTTACAGGTTTGGTAATGAAATCATTCATACCGACATCTAAACAAGAAAATTTATCTTCTACTGATGTGTGTGCCGTTAGCGCGACGATTGGTGTTTTGATGTTTGCGTCTCTCATGTATTTGGTTGTGGTTATTCCGTCCATAACTGGCATCGACACATCCATCAAGATAATGTCTATCGGATCATTACCTCTTTCTACAAAGCCAATGGCTTCTTCACCGTTGCTTGCGATGAAAACTTCGTGGCCTTGCCGCGCAAGGATCAATTGAATCACCATCTGATTCGTTGGGTTGTCTTCAACAACTAACACTGAATAACGGGTTCTTGGAACTTGCGAGTATTTATCTTCTGCAGCATGATCTTGATTGTTCGTCACTCTCGTTAAAACTGGTAACCGCACTTCAAATTTCGAGCCTTTTCCTGGCTCACTCTCGACCGATATACGCCCGCGCATCAGTTCTACTAGTCGTTTTGTTATTGCTAAACCTAAGCCGGTGCCACCAAATCTACGTGTGATTGTGCTATCGGCTTGCACGAATGGACTGAATAACGACGAAAGTTGCTGTGAGCTGATGCCAATTCCGGTGTCTTCTACGCTAATACGGAATGAACTGTGCTGGTATGTAATAGAAACATGTACATGCCCGTGTTCAGTGAACTTTATTGCGTTACCAATGAGATTAAAAAGGATCTGTGCTAAGCGACTTGGGTCGATGTAATGTAGTTCACCTTCTGGAATGTCGCTGGTTAGGGTTAACGACAACCCTTTATCGTCTGCTATCTTCTTTTGTTCAGATAAAACAAAAGTTACAGTGTCTCTTGCGTTACTCCATTGAGGAGCCAACGAGAAGCATCCAGATTCAATCTTTGAAAAGTCCAAAACATCACTGATGATCGCCAATAGGAGTTCAGATGATGTACTCATATTTAACAATATAGACTGTTGTTCATCATTCAGCGGTGTGGACTTTAGCGTGTCGATTAAGCCTATGGTAGCGTTTAGCGGCGTTCTTAACTCATGACTCATCATTGCTAAGAATTCAGATTTGGCTTTGTTGGCTCTTTCTGCGTCTTTTCTTGCTGCTACGAGTTCTGCTGTACGTTCTCGGACTGTCGCTTCAAGTTTTTCTTTGTTTTCAATATCGAAAACAGCACGCTCAATCAGCGGTCGAAATCGGTTTAGAGTGGCTTTGGTTTCAATACTAAAGTGTTTGGTATTGGAATGGATAAAGATGATAACGGATTGTGTTAGCCCGCTATCAATACCAGTAATCAGTACAGAGTTAATTTGGTCTAGGATAATGGGATGCAAAGTGCTGAATTCACCCAGAGATTTGGGTTCAAAAAGAATCGCACATTCTCCATTAATGACTCGCGATAGCTTGCCACAATCTGTCCAATTCATTTGTTCAAATACTTTGTTATTGGTTAACAGGGTTTTGAAACTACCCTCATTCCCTACTCTTGATACCACAATAAAATCATCAAACTTAATGTATTTTTTGAGTGCAAATTCGAGACTAGAAAATATTTCAGATATGTTACTCGCCTTACTGATCGCAGAGATAGTCGATAGGATCACCCTATTCTCTTCAGCTAATTTACGTTCACGGACCTTTAGTTTTTGGAGTTCAATACGAGCTTCTTGCAGCGCTTCTTGGTCTTCAGTATCCATTACTTTTTCAGCCTATAAAACGTTGCAGACGATACCATTAAATTTCCGTGCGCATTCTCACCACCAGAGAGTCTACCTTGCTCACCAAACGTAAATGGACATATGTATGGAAGCCCACCAAGTGCGTGATTGATTTGGTCACAAACCTCATCCATATCTTGTTTTAGGTGCAGCATTGGTCCTGCACAGAATATGTTGATCGCCCCTAATTTTTCTTCAAGATCCATATCATTATAGTAAGACGAATGAATGATGTTAGCGGCACGACTTATAAGTTGTTGCTTAGAGCCTTGCATCAAATAGATGGTGTCACCTTCATTTATATCAGTGAACAACTCGATACCGTTACACTCAGTTTCTCTGATCGAATGCGATAACTTGAAATATGGGTAGTCGTAAGAAGAGCCGACCTTTCGGCCTAATGGATAAACTGTCGACTTTTCAAAAATATACCCATCATCACTGCCACCTAAATGAAAATCAGTCCATTCATTATAAACGGTGGTCGCAGGCCTATGGTCGATCTCTAACAATATTCTATTTCTTACTTTGGTGACGGTGCCTGAATACTGGGTGGGTGTATGACCGGCGCTAAAAGATGAATAGATGGATTGTGACGCAAAAAACACTGTTAAAGAGACGCCATTAATAGCAAGAGCTTCTTCGGTAAAGATACTCCAATTTCCAGACACTTGATTGTCTGCTGCGCTTCCACCAATAATCGGCACCTCTGTGCCAAATTTGTTATCGATGGCCGCCATCACCTTCTCTTCATTTCCCGGGGTGGAATGGAGCAAGATAAGATCGGGTATTTCACCTTCTCGGTTGGCGTTCTTTAATGCTTTATCGATGGCGCTGAATGTACTACGGTCTATGGAGTCGCCAAAGTGACTGATGCCGGTACCGTAGGCATTGATCCCGGAATCATAGATGATGAGTATCCCAATCACAGGGCCTGAATGGAACCCTGTTTCGGTCATAATACCGTGACAAGTGGTGCAGCCATGTATTGGTGTATTCGGGAGCGCATCTACGAAATATCTCTGCACAGCAAGTGTGGAGTACTCTTCGGTGCAGTAGCAGATAAGACAGGCAATATCGTCAGGGTTTGCCACCCCACTGAGCAGTTCATCTACTGCGATTTTATCGTCTAGGGAATAAGAGACTTTTGATAGAAATTTCATAGATCTCGGAAGATTTTATTAATGCTCTCTTTATAACACTTTTATACAATCTATTTCACTGACTTAGTACATATTTCTATCAAAAGAATTGAGGCGAGACTAACTTGTTACTGTGTTATTCCTTAGAAAGGTTTACAGAAAGTGTGGCTATCTGTTGTGGAAATGTAACCGTTATTGAGGAGTTCTGAGCGTTCGTTCGTAACAGCCAAATTGATGCCCCTTTTTCTTCTAGAGTTCCGCTCTCGTTATAGTTAATGATAAATTTACCAGTTTTAGATGTTTCGATCGAATACCCTAGGTTATCACCCGAAATTAAAACATTATGTTTATCAATAGTAATTTGGCAAGGTTTAGAAATTATACAGTTTACTGTTTCGTCATTGTCGTATGTCACTGTTCTCCAAGTAAATGCAGCTATTAAAATAACCAACATGACGATAATTTGAACAAGCCTGCCCTTTGTTAGCTTTTGTGCCGCCATTATAATCTTTACTCCTTGTTACAAAGTTCAAAGTTTTTAAATAAAAATCCAATTCCAGACCAAGCGTAAGGTTACTACTCTGTCATTGATTTGTTAATTCAAGTATAGTGTCGCGTTGAAAATGCCACTTTTTTTTAAAATCAGCAAGTGGAAATAAAGCTCTGAATAGGCTGAATTTCCTTTTCTAATTTGGGTGGCATTACGACGTGAGTCGTGTTGGAAGTAAAGTGTAGTAAATAAGAAATTGGAAGCATGCAAATGAGCCAAGAAAAGCAGCTTGAACAAAACTACAACTATACGGTCGTCCGTCAATTTACCCTCGTTACAATTTTGTGGGGTATTGTCGGTATGGGCGTTGGTGTTTTGATTGCCGCTCAATTAGTTTGGCCACAGCTAAACTTTGATACGCCGTGGCTGACGTACAGTCGTTTACGTCCCCTGCATACTAATGCGGTTATTTTTGCGTTCGGTACAAGTGCGCTGTTTGCAACATCATATTATGTTGTGCAACGTACCTGTCAGACGCGTCTCTTTGGTGGCCCTCTCGTAGCCTTTACCTTTTGGGGTTGGCAAGCGATTATCCTGTCCGCTGCAATTACTTTACCGTTAGGTTTAACCTCTGGTAAAGAATACGCAGAACTTGAATGGCCAATCGATATTGCTATTACGCTTGTGTGGGTAGCTTATGCGGTCGTGTTCTTCGGAACCATGATTAAACGTAAGACATCGCACATTTATGTAGCTAACTGGTTCTTCGGAGCCTTCATCATCACGGTTGCCGTGTTGCACATCGTTAACAGCCTGGCTGTTCCTGTATCTGCGTTTAAATCGTACTCGATTTATTCCGGAGCGATCGATGCAATGGTGCAATGGTGGTACGGACACAATGCGGTAGGCTTCCTATTGACAGCTGGTTTCCTAGGTATGATGTATTACTTCGTTCCTAAACAAGCTGGTCGCCCTGTTTACTCTTACCGTTTGTCGATTGTTCACTTCTGGGCTCTTGTGTCTCTGTATATTTGGGCTGGTCCTCACCACCTACACTACACTGCACTTCCAGACTGGACTCAGTCTCTAGGTATGGTTATGTCTTTGGTTCTGTTTGCTCCATCTTGGGGTGGCATGATCAACGGTATTATGACTCTATCTGGTGCGTGGCATAAGCTACGCTACGACCCTATCCTACGTTTCCTTATCGTTTCTCTATCATTCTACGGCATGTCGACTTTCGAAGGCCCAATGATGGCAATCAAAACGGTTAACGCACTATCTCACTACACGGACTGGACTATCGGTCACGTTCACTCTGGTGCGCTAGGTTGGGTAGCGATGGTTTCTATCGGTTCGGTTTACCACTTAGTTCCTAAACTATTTGGTCAAGAGCGTATGTACTCTGTATCTCTAATCAATGTTCACTTCTGGTTAGCAACGATTGGTACGGTTTTCTACATTGTTGCAATGTGGATCTCTGGTGTGATGCAAGGTCTTATGTGGCGTGCAGTTAACTCTGACGGTACATTAACTTACAGCTTCGTTGAATCTGTAGAAGCATCTTACCCGTTCTACTTTGTACGTTTCTTAGGGGGCTTCATCTTCCTATCTGGTATGTTCTTAATGGCATACAACACGTACAAAACTGTTTCTGCACCTAAAGATAGCCTTAAAGCTATCCCTCAACCGGCTTAAGGAGATTTAGAATGAGCTCAAATTCAAATAATCGCCATGAGTTGGTAGAGAAGAACGTTGGCCTACTGGCGATCTTGATCGTTATTGCTATCAGTTTTGGTGCTTTAGTAGAAATTACCCCTCTTATTTTCCAAAAGCAGACGACTGAACCTGTAGAAAACCTACGCGTCTACTCTGCTCTGGAAATGGAAGGTCGTGATATTTATATCCGCGAAGGTTGTAACGTATGTCACAGCCAAATGATTCGTCCTTTCCGCTCTGAAACTGAACGTTACGGTCACTACTCTGTAGCGGGCGAAAGCGTTTGGGAACACCCATTCCTATGGGGTTCTAAGCGTACTGGTCCAGATCTAGCGCGTGTTGGTGATCGTTATTCTGATGAGTGGCACCGTGTTCATCTTATCGACCCTCGTGAACTTGTTCCTGAATCAAACATGCCTGGTTTCCCATGGCTTGCTGAGAATGTACTTGATGGCAAATTGACTCAACAGAAGCTTGAACTCTTCCGTAATCAATTTGGTGTTCCTTACACAGACGAACAAATTGCTAACGCTAAACAAGATGTTGAAGGAAAAACAGAGATGGATGCAATCATCGCTTACCTTCAATCGCTTGGCCACGCAATGAAATAAGGAATAATTATGGACATTATTACATTTCAAAGTGTTTGGACTGTTACTGTTTTTGCTTGCTTCATCGGCATCGTTTGGTGGGCATACGGCAAGAATCGTAAATCACGTTTCGACGAAGATGCGAACCTAGTGTTTGCAGACGACGAGCCGGCAACAAGTTCTAAAAATCAAGGAGTGACAAAGTAATGAGTACATTCTGGAGTATCTGGGTTAGTGCGATTACGATTGGTACCCTAATTGGTTGTGCTGTCTTGCTTCGTTGGTGTTTTAAAGATCGAACTGGCGTAGAAGAAGGTCATGATATGGGCCATGAATACGATGGTATTCGTGAGCTTAATAACCCACTACCAAAATGGTGGACATACCTTTTCATCAGTACGATTGTGTTTGCAGCGGTTTACCTTGCTCTTTACCCTGGCCTTGGCAATTTTAAAGGTCTACTAGGGTGGACAAGTTCAAACCAAGAAGTTCGTAGTATTGAAGAGTCTCGCTCTTCGATTGCTGCGGCTCAAGCGAACAAGCAGTTAGACGAGTACGCGAAAGAGCTTGATGACGCCAACACCTATTTTGGTGAAGCATTCAAAAAGCTAGCTCACGACGAAAATGGTTTACGTTCTGTCCCTGACATTGCATCAGATGCTGACGCAATTAAAGTGGGCCAACGTTTATTCTTGCAAAACTGTTCTCAGTGTCACGGCTCTGATGCTCGTGGTCAAAAAGGTTTTCCTAACCTAACTGATGACGCATGGCTATATGGTGGTGAACCACAAGCTATCGTGACAACAATCATGCATGGTCGTGTTGGCCAAATGCCTGGCTGGAAAGATGCACTCGGTGAGCAAGGCGTTAAAGAAGTGGTTAGCTACACGCTTAGCCTTTCTGGACGTAGTGTGAATGCTCGTGAAGCTGAAGCTGGTAAAGCACGCTTTGTTGTATGTGCTGCATGTCACGGTACAGATGGTAAAGGTAACCCTGCTGTAGGTGCACCTGACCTGACCGACCGCGACTGGTTGTTTGGCGACTCTCGCGCTGCTGTGACGGAAACAGTAATGTACGGACGCTCTGGCGTGATGCCTGCTTGGAAAGACATTCTAGGCGAGGATAAAGTACAACTGATTTCATCATACGTGTGGAGCTTAAGCAACTCGGATAATAAGTAACATTTCAATAACAGCCTCTTTCTAAGAGGCTGTCTTTCCTTTATTTTATAACCCCTTCTTTTTATTCTTTTTTGAGATCTTTTTTATGGTAAAGCCTTGGTATAAACAGTTTTGGCCGTGGTTCTTAATCGCGTTGCCAGCGACAGTAGTTATTTGGACCATCATGACGGTTATTGTGTTCACTCAGAACTCTGTAGACCTAGTGACTGAGGATTACTATAAAAAAGGAAAAGGCATTAATGTCGACATTTCAAAAGTAAATATTGCAAAGGAACTCGGCCTTTCAGCTTCAGTTAACGAGAAAGGTAACTCCGTTATCATTACTCTTGAGAAAGGTAAACTCGATCACTTCCCTGCGATTAACGCAATGTTTGTTCACAGAACACTGCCTGACCGCGATTTTACTCAACTACTGACAGCGGATGCGAAAGGCAACTACACCATGACTTTGGATCACGAAATGCAAGGACCATGGTTTATTGAGCTTTCTCCGCATGATTCTGAATGGTTAGTGCAAGGTCGCATGAACTTCCCTATTGATACTCCTACTCAACTAACGAATTAAAGCTTATGTGTGAATCCTGTTATCACTGCGGTGAAGATGTACCAGCGGAAACGGATTTTAAAGTAGAAATTTTAGGATCGGTTCGTCCGATGTGTTGTCCGGGTTGCGAAACCGTAGCCCAGACAATCATAGATAGCGGTTTGGTCTCTTATTACCAATACCGTACTGCTCCGGCTGAAAAAGCCGATCTGGTGCCAGAGCAACTTCTGGCTCTCAGTCACTATGACAATGAAGATGTTCAATTGGAGTTCGTCCGTAACTCCGAAAACGTCTCTGAGGTGACATTGTCACTAGATGGTGTCTCTTGTGCGGCTTGTGCTTGGCTTATTGAGAAGCAAGTTTCTTCAAAGCTTGGCGTTGTGAGTATTCGTGTTAATACCACGACTAACCGTGCCCTGCTTAGCTGGGACAACACTCAGGCCAAACTGAGCGAGTTGCTATCCGCGATTCATAGGTTGGGCTACAAAGCCGCACCATTCGAGGCTGACCAACAAGAAGCTGCTTATCATCGTTCGATGAAAAACTACCTTTATCGTCTTGGTGTCGCGGGTTTAGCGACCATGCAAGTTATGATGCTAGCCGTGGCGCTTTATCTCGAAGTTTTTGGCAGCCTTGAGCCGGAATTCAAAAGCTACTTTCGTTGGGTGAGTTTGATCTTCGCAACGCCTGTACTGCTCTACTCTGCATTACCGTTCTATATTAACGCTTGGCGTAGTATTAAAGGCCGAACCTTGGGCATGGATGTTCCTGTGTCGATCGCTCTATTGTTTGCCTATGTTGCGAGTTTAGTTGCAACGGTGACAGAGCAAGGCGAAGTGTTCTTTGAATCTATCTCGATGTTCACCTTCTTCTTGTTGCTTGGTCGTTTCCTTGAGATGCGCGCGCGTCGTAAAGCAGCAGCCGCGAGTGGTAACCTGCTTAAGTTGGTTCCTGCGATGGCGACAACTTTAGACGGTGAGCAAGTTCCGGTAAAAACCTTGAAGGTTGGCGATCAGATTCGGGTTCTACCCGGTGAGCATATCCCTGCGGATGGTAAAGTACTGTCTGGTAGAGTTCATATTGATGAATCGATGCTGACTGGCGAATCGATTCATGTGGTTAAGAATGAAGGCGATACCGTCTTTGCTGGTACATTGAATGGTGATGAATCGTTTGAATTGGAAGTGATGACGTCTAAAGCGGATTCCGTGATTTCCAATATCGTTCGCCTTCAGGATGAAGCGCAACTGTCTAAGCCTCGCATCGCAGAGATTGCCGATGTGGTTGCTCGATACTTTGTTGCTGTGATTCTGGTTATCTCGTTCGGCACTTGGTTTTACTGGCACCAAACACGTCCAGAAGATGCTTTCTGGATTATGCTCTCGGTACTTGTTGCGACATGTCCTTGTGCTCTATCGCTTGCAACACCGACAGCCATCACCTGCTCAACTTCTCGTATGGGTAATTTCGGTATCTTGCTGCGCAAAGGCCATGTGTTTGAAACTTTGTGCAAAGTGAATCACTTGATCATAGATAAAACAGGCACGTTGACCGAGGGTGATATTCGTATCAGCCAAGTTGAAACCTTCGCAGAACTTGATAAAGACACCTGTTTGAAAGTAGCGGCGAGCCTAGAGCAACATGCTAACCACCCTATCGCGAAAGCGTTCAAGACTCATCTTTCTGATGATATCGAAGTAGAGTCTGTCAATAACGTAATTGGCTCTGGTATCACTGGTGAGTGGAATGGACAAGAAGTCGCTATCGGCAGCAGTGAATTCATTCTTGGTGATGCACAAACATCGAAAAGCAATGGTATTTACTTGTCGATGTCTGGTCGACATACCGCAACATTCACTTATGAAGACCCGATTCGTAAAGAAAGTATTGAGTTCATTAAGCAATTCAAAGAAGCGGGAATCAAAACCACGCTGCTGACTGGCGATTCTTTGATTAACGCGAAACCTGTTGCTGAAGAGATCGGCATTACTGACATTGTTGCTAACGCGAAGCCGGAAGATAAACTGGCTTATTTAAACTCTAGAGACGCTAGTGACATCACCATGATGGTTGGTGACGGTATTAACGATGCGCCTATTCTGGCGGGTGCTCACCTTTCTGTCGCAATGGGCGGCGGTACCGACGTGGCGAAAGCCTCAGCGGATATGGTGTTATTGGGTGACAAACTCGATAGATTACTTAAATCACGAACATTAGCGCTTAAAACGCGTAAGATAATCCGTGAAAACTTAGCGTGGTCGTTGGGGTATAACTTACTTATTCTTCCATTGGCTGTTGCTGGTTTGGTTGCTCCATACATTGCCGTTGTTGGCATGTCTGCTAGCTCTATTATTGTTGTGTCTAACTCGTTAAGGCTTTTAAAAGAGCAAGGTAAATAATGGAAAGTTTATACATACTTATTCCAATTGCGATCGTACTTGTGTGCATCGCTGTCGGTATATTTCTGTGGGCAGTTAAGAGTGAGCAGTTTGAAGACCTTGAGCGTCAAGGCCACAACATTCTGTTTGATGAAGACACTAATGCTCTTCACCATTCTGATAGTAAACCTGTTAAGAACGAGAAAGCTAACGTAGAAAGCCAAACTAACTTAGACAAAAAGAACGATGACGCCTGATTGGATCGGAGCCTTTGTTGTTGGGTTGATCGGCGCAGGTCACTGCATGGGAATGTGTGGTGGCATTGCGTCGCTTCTTTCAATTGGAAACAGTAAACCTTCCCCTGTCATTCCCCTACTTTATAACCTAGGACGCTTGCTAAGCTATGCCGTGATTGGCGGTGTGATTGGCGGTGCAATTTCTTCTATAGGTCAGCTAAGCGATTTTAACGCTCTGCTAGGTTGGCTGCGATTATTTGCTGCTGGCTTTATGATCGTCTTAGGTTTGTATATTGGCAAATGGTGGTTCGGCTTGTTGTTTTTTGAAAAAGTCGGACAAAAACTATGGCGCTATATCTCTCCTGTCGGTAAATCATTTCTACCATTGAAGCATCCTAGTCACGCTCTACCATTTGGTTTCATTTGGGGGTGGTTACCATGTGGCCTTGTATATTCTATGCTTACATGGGCGGCCGTATCAGGAAGTTGGTATAACGGAGCGGGTATCATGCTTGCTTTCGGTTTAGGAACCCTCCCTGCGATGCTCACGGTTGGAATGGGGGCAAATTTCCTCAAAAAACTGCAACAAGCTGACTTATTTCGTCAGTTTGGTGCAATTTTAATCCTCATTTACGGCTTCTATACCGGTTATATGGCGCTACAGCTTATTATTTATACCGTATAGCGGCGTCTTTAATCCGGTTTTTTTACTACCCTTTAGGATTAAGGAATGCTAAAATATTGACGTATATCAAATAGTGAAAGATTGTTATGATTTCTGAAAAGCCTGTGACGAAACGTGTTCAGTCTGGTGGCTGTGCGATCCATTGCCAGGATTGTAGTATTAGCCAGCTCTGTATTCCGTTTACTTTGAATGAATCTGAACTCGATCAACTTGATCAGATCATTGAGAGAAAAAAGCCTATTCAAAAAGGCCAAGAGTTATTTAAAGCCGGTGACGAGCTTAAATCTCTATACGCTATTCGCTCTGGAACGATCAAGAGCTACACGATTACCGAGCAAGGTGATGAGCAGATTACTGCATTCCACCTAGCGGGCGATCTTGTTGGCTTCGATGCGATTACTGGTGACATGCACCCTAGTTTCGCACAAGCGTTAGAAACTTCTATGGTCTGTGAAATTCCATACGAAATTCTAGACGACCTATCAGGCAAAATGCCTAAATTGCGTCAGCAAATTATGCGTCTGATGAGTAATGAGATTAAAGGTGACCAAGAAATGATTCTGCTTCTTTCTAAGAAGAACGCGGAAGAGCGTCTTGCTGCATTCCTTTACAACCTTTCTACTCGTTTCTCTCAACGTGGCTTCAGCCCACGTGAGTTTCGCCTAACGATGACTCGTGGCGATATTGGTAACTACCTTGGTTTGACTGTTGAAACAATTAGCCGTCTTTTAGGTCGCTTCCAAAAAGCAGACATCTTGAGCGTTAAAGGCAAATATATCACTATCGAAGATCACGATGCGTTGATGGAACTTGCTGGCGTTTCAAAAGAATAGTCTAGATATCAATGATGTAGTTCAATAATGAGCTACATCATGTTTCTCTCTTAAAACCTCTTATATTTCTCTTATTCTCTCCATAACTACGCTACATTATTTATATGTTCGGTCTGAAAAGTAGGCTTAGTTATGAGTATCTATAACAAAATTTTAGTTGTCGCAGACATTAATCACGATGAGCAACCTGCTCTAGTTCGTGCTATCCAACTTGCCAAGAAAAGCACATCAACAAGCCACATCACTTTCTTTTTATCGATCTACGATTTCTCGTATGACATGACATCTATGCTCTCTGTCGATGAAAGAGACGCAATGCGTAAAGGCGTAATTCATCAACGTGAAATTTGGATGAATAAAGTGGCGGCTCCTTACCTTGATGATTCCATTGAATTTAACGTTCAAGTGGTTTGGCATAACCGCCCGTATGAAGCGATCATTGCAGAGGTTTACAGTGGCGAGCATGACATCCTAATCAAAGGTACGCGTAAGCACGATACCTTAGAATCTGTCATCTTTACTCCTACTGACTGGCACTTATTGAGAAAATGCCCTAGCCCAGTGCTATTGGTTAAAAATGATTTTTGGCCAGAACACGCGAAGATTTACGCTTCAGTTCATGTAGGCTCTGAAACCGAAGCTCACTTAGAGCTCAATGATACGATGGTCGACAGGTTACTTGAAATCACAGGTCGTTTAGATGCTGAGCCGCTATTGGTAAACGCCTACCCGGTGACACCTGCTAATATCACAATCGAGCTGCCAGAGTTTGACCCAACCTCTTATACTGACGCGGTTCGTGGTCATCACTTAACAGCGATGAAAGCGTTGCGCCAGAAACACGGTATGAGTGAAGAGCAAACTGTTGTTGAGCAAGGCTTGCCAGAAGATGTTATTCCTCGTGTCGCGTCTGAAAACAACGCTGCTATGGTGATTCTTGGTACAACCGGCCGTACTGGATTGTCTGCCGTGTTTATTGGTAATACTGCGGAACATGTAATCGACAAGATTAACTGTGACGTACTTGCTCTTAAACCGTCGGGTTACGTCAGTCCACTTGATCCCAATTTGTCTATAGGTTAACCTTATAGCTGATTTAAAATCATAAAAAAACGCCTCAAGCATTGCTTGAGGCGTTTTTGTTTGTCTGTTGTAGGCGCATCTATTGCTCTACAACGATTATTCTTATTATACGTTCGTTACGTCGATGAACATTGACTCATCGATGTTAGAAGATGAAATTTCAGCTTCTTCGAATTCGTACGCTTTGCGGTCTTCACTACGGTCTAGTGGAAGGTTTACGAAATCAAACAGTTCTCGGTCAGCCAGTTGGCTTGGACTTACGTTCTGAATTGACTTGAAGATCTTCTCAACACGACCTGGCGTTTTCTTATCCCAATCAATCAACATTGCTTTAATGTTCTGGCGCTGTAGGTTCTCTTGAGAGCCACACAGGTTACAAGGAATGATTGGGAAATCTAGGTGCTCTGCGTATTGGATTAAGTCCGTTTCACGACAATAAGTCAGTGGACGAATAACAACGTTACGGCCATCATCAGAACGCAATTTTGGCGGCATTGCTTTCAAGCGTGCACCGTGGAACATGTTCAGGAACATCGTCTCAACAATATCGTCTAGGTGGTGGCCAAGAGCAATCTTAGTCGCCCCAATTTTCTCTGCAAACGAGTACAAAGTACCACGACGAAGACGAGAACATAGACCACAAGTTGTTTTACCCTCTGGCACTTTCTCTTTAACTACGGAGTACGTATCTTTATCTACGATGTAGTAAGGAATGTTCAGAGTTTCGAAGTACTCAGGAAGAATGTGCTCAGGAAAGCCAGGTTGTTTTTGGTCTAGGTTTACGGCAACAACATCGAATTTGATAGGTGCAGCTTCACGTAAACGTAGCAAAATATCTAGCATCGCAAATGAATCTTTACCGCCACTAATGCACGCCATTACTACGTCATTCTCTTCGATCATGTTGTAGTCAACGATGGCATTTCCAACATTTCGTCTCAGGCGTTTCTGAAGCTTGTTGAATTCAAGTGTTTCTTTTTTATTTTCGTTTTGGTTCATTGCGACTCTCACACCGTCGTATTACCGACTGTAGATTGCTAGTGGGACTGTTTTAGGGCGTGGATTATACGGATTTTTATTTGATGTTGAAATAGTAACGGCAGGATTAACAAGCTGAGTATTGGAAAGATTCCGCTTCTTTTGTGCTTTAAGCTCTCTAAACGGTTAGATAAACGCGTCTTAACAAATTCGAGGTTTGCATAGTAGACAAAGAAAAGCAGCCTTCTCTAAAAGATCAGGCTGCTTTAGAACTACTTCCTCAAAGCGTAGGGAGTGCTTCTAGCTAGACTTATTGCGCGGGAATGTACGGTAATACGCGAACCGTTGGCTCTGGTAAAGTGATGCTGTCACTTCCATTCAGCTCTTCTAAGGTGAATTTAGCACGCCCTTCTTTAATTGGGATCTGTTTACCGTTAGATAGAGCAATGTTGCCTTCAAGCTTGTCATTGAACTCCAACGTTAACCCTTGGATATCAGGGGTGAACCAGCTAGAGAACATGCCGCTGACGTCTTCTAGCATTGCCTGCATCTGTGGTAACAGGCTTTCTAGCTGTGCAACTTCAACATTGCCAGCTAAAGGCTCTTGAGTCATTACAACGAGCGAATATGCACACTCTTGCTCTTGGGTTTGTACAAAGATAAGAGGATTTGCCGAGCGCAGGTTTTGATCTACAGGTAGAAGCAGCTCATTCGCAGGAGACACTTTTAGCTCTTCGTAGTGCTCTTCTTTCTCCATCCAAGCTTTGCTGATGTGACAGGTTTTCTGTGCTTGTTGGTCAACAAAGAACACCGCAACTTTGACATCATCGTGCCCTTCTTTGGTGTTGTTTTTCAGCTGAGTATAGAGTTTAGAATACGTGAACATGTATTCTTGCGCCGAAGCTGGAAGAGAAACCCCAAAACTTAAAGTGGCTAATAAAGCGAGTGCTGTCTTTTTCATTATTATAATCTTGTTGAAGTTGAGCGTTTATAAATAGAAAGAGCAGCCAATGAGCTGCTCTTTTGCGATATTGCTTGATGTCAAATTGACTAAAGAAGTCAATCAAACGGATATCCAAATGAGTTACTTTTCCCAGTATACCTTGTTGTGACGGATCATAGCTTGTAAATCAGTCACATAGTCTGAACCTCGCTCAGAATATTTTAACAAGCCATTGGTCAATTCGGTCGCCGTTTCTTTGGTTAACAGATCATTACCATTTGCTGTCAGTTGCGCACGAATGGCTCTTAAATCTGAATAGGCACGGTTACGATTAAGGTTCATGAAGTAACGGTGTACGGATTCTTGGCTTGAAGAAAATGTTGCTACTTCATGCGAGCTGCCTTCGTTACGTTGTAGCGGCACAAGGCCACAACCTTTGCTGTAACACCAATGTCCGAAATAGTTGTTTGCTTTGGTTGCGAAACGTGATGTCCCCCAAGCTGATTCATTAGCAGCCTGTGTCAGTACCAGCGCCTCTGGCAGTACGTTGACTCGGTTAAGCATTTCCGCCAACCATGTCTGTTCTATACCTGTGCTAGGTAGCGGTAAGCTGTACAACTTCCCTAACCTTTTCGCATAAGAAATGTCTTCAGAATCAATACTACTTAAACCTGATTCAGAGAGCTTAGTTAAAAACGCACGTTCTTTGGTGATACGTTTGTTTTCAATCTTGATGCTTGGGCGTAGGAACGAGAAAAACGCGTCTTTTTTCTCGTTTACATCCTTAATAGCCGCAAAGTTTGGTGCGCTTGAAGCAACAGTCAAATCATCAAATTGGTCTGCTGAAGTAGAGCTCTGTTCTGTCGTACGTCGGCGTTCTTCTTCTTGGTAAAGGTATGGGCCAATCAGTGAGATAGAACCCACGATTGCTAGTGTTGTTACCTTGAGCGCGAGAGATTTACTCGCGCTGCCTTTGTCGTTATTACGCATCGAAGACCTGCGGGTTTTTGTTCTTGTTACCATGGCTACTGTTGTTGCC
Source organism: Vibrio sp. 1F169 (assembly GCF_041439605.1). Lineage (NCBI taxonomy): Bacteria > Pseudomonadati > Pseudomonadota > Gammaproteobacteria > Vibrionales > Vibrionaceae > Vibrio > Vibrio sp. 1F169. The sequence continues at coordinate 30,166 of NZ_JBGOOI010000029.1, forward strand.
GTTATTGTTACCGCCATCGCCATCGCCATCGCCATCGCTATCGTCATCGCTCATTGGGCGGTCTGATGCAATTATCTTCAGCTTGATGCCAAACATCTCACGGTAAACGATACCTTTCACGTGGAAGAAGAATGGAAGAACGAAGATCAAGCCAATGCCGTACATCATCGCAGCAACGATGAACATCAGCATAACCATTAGGTATATAGACGCGACTACGAAGATCTTCTTATTTACTGCTCTTAGAGAAAGTAACAGCGATTGCATCGGTGGAACTTTTTTATCACAAATCAGCAGAATTGAGTTGCTGAACGCAAGTGAGAAGTAGATAGACAGAAATGGCAGAATCATACCAGCGATGCCTTGAAGCATTAGGCTGAACAAAGTCACTAGAATAACGGGGATCGTAAACTGCAAACCTTTGCCTATGTGGCGCACTTTAGTTTGAAGACCTGCAGCATGGCTCATTGCCATTAAACAGATGCCGGCATAGATAGGTGCACTGACGACTTCATAGCTAAAATTCGCAATGAAAATCGATTCAACGATCTGGGGTGTAAAGGCCTCAGGGTCGATTACCGCATCTAAGATCACTGCAGGGTCACCAAGTTGCAGTTTTAGCGCGATATAAAAGATAGCCAATTGTACGAACATCAGCGCAACAATCGCAGGGGAAAACGAAAGAAAGTGACTTATCGTATGTTTCCAAGCCTCTTGGAATACAGCCGTTGCTTTGAGCTCATAATCGCCGGAAAGTGCACGGTCGATACTACCGCCCAAATTAAAATCTTTTTCGATGTCGTTGTTCATATTGATACCTAGGTGCGCCAACTAAACGAAGGCACCTAACTTATTGATAAAAAATTACCTTCATTATACCCATATGTCGGATGCAAACTAAAATGTGAATCTGTAGCAAGGCTTGCTTTTACGTCTTAATGGTTAATAATTAGACACTTGTTAGGGTGTGAACCCAACAAATAACAGTATGGTAAAGGATGTTTACTTTTACCTGCGAATTTTTTTGTCTTCGAAAGATAAAAAATGCTTTGAATTCACGTTTTTGGTGATTATGATGCGCGCCTTAGAGGTGTATAGCAACAGGTCTCAAATAGAACCAAGGTGGAGAAAAACAGACGTTGAACGCTAAAAAATCAGTAGGGAAGCCAGTAGTACAGCTAACTGGCATCAGTAAAAGTTTCGATGGTAAGGAAGTCATCGGCAATCTGGATTTAAACGTAAATCATGGTGAGTTTCTCACGATTTTAGGCCCATCAGGTTGTGGTAAAACAACCGTGCTAAGAATGATTGCGGGTTTTGAAACGGCGGATAGTGGTGAAATACTATTAGCTGGACAGAACGTAACCCAAGTTCCTGCTGAACAAAGGCATGTAAACACTGTTTTCCAAAGCTATGCCCTATTCCCGCATATGACCGTTTTCGATAATGTGGCATTTGGCTTACGCATGCAGAAAGTTCCAAGCAGCGAGATTGAACCTCGTGTAATGGATGCTTTGAAAATGGTGCGCTTAGAGCAAATGGCACAACGAAAGCCACACCAGCTATCTGGCGGCCAACAGCAACGTATCGCAATCGCTCGTGCTGTCGTTAATAAGCCTAAAGTTCTCTTGTTGGATGAATCTCTATCTGCTCTTGATTACAAACTACGTAAACAGATGCAAATCGAGCTGAAACAACTGCAACGCCAACTTGGTATCACGTTCATTTTTGTAACGCATGACCAAGAAGAAGCACTCTCTATGTCCGACCGCATTATTGTTATGCGTGATGGCGTGATTGAACAAGACGGAACACCAAGAGAGATCTACGAAGAGCCTAAGAACCTATTCGTAGCGCGTTTCATTGGTGAAATTAACGTATTCGAAGCGACAGCTAAATCTCGTCAAGATGAAAAGCGCATTGTTGCGACAATCGAAGGTGAAGAGTCCATTATCTATCACGATAAAGACGTAACACCGGGTCAAAAACTGCAAGTATTGCTTCGCCCTGAAGATCTTCGTATCGAAGAAATCAAAGAATCTGAGCAACGCGGTATTGTTGGTCACATTGTCGAGCGAACCTATAAAGGCATGACATTAGATTCAGTCGTAGAACTTGAGTCGGGTATGCGTGTCATGGTTAGCGAATTCTTCAACGAAGATGACCCTGATGTTGATCACTCACTGGGCCAAAAAGTTGCAGTAACTTGGGTTGAGAGCTGGGAAGTGGTATTAGAAGATGAGCAAGAAGTTTAATTTACAAAACGCAATTGTTGCTTTAATCACAGGTTGGTTGGTGCTGTTCGTGATGATTCCAAACATCATGATCATCGGTACTAGCTTCTTAACTCGTGATGAAGCTAACTTGATTGAGATGACTTTTACTCTCGATAACTATGTGCGTTTGGCTGACCCGCTGTATTTTAAAGTGCTGATGCACTCTTTCTATATGGCAATCGTTGCTACCCTGCTTTGTTTAATTATTGGTTACCCGTTCGCCTATATCGTGGCAAAAATGCCAGCGAAGTGGCGTCCAATCATGTTGTTCCTCGTGATTGTACCATTTTGGACTAACTCACTGATTCGTACTTACGGATTGAAAGTGGTTTTGGGTACTCAAGGGGTTCTGAACAAAGGTTTGTTAGCGTTAGATATTATCGATAAGCCGCTACGCATCATGTACTCAGAAACCGCAGTAATGATTGGTTTGGTGTATATCCTACTTCCATTCATGATTCTGCCGCTGTATTCAGCGATTGAAAAACTGGACGATACGTACCTAGAAGCGGCTAAAGATTTAGGTGCGAACAAACTGCAAACGCTATTGAAAGTCGTGTTACCACTGACTATGCCAGGTATTGTCGGTGGTTGTTTATTAGTGTTATTACCTGCATTAGGTATGTTCTACATCTCTGACCTATTAGGCGGAGCAAAGAACCTGCTGATTGGTAACGTGATTAAGAGCCAAGTACTTAATGCTCGGGACTGGCCGTTTGGCGCTGCGACGAGTATTGCACTGACCGTGGCAATGGCTGTGATGCTTTATGCCTACTACCGTGCAGGCAAGTTATTGAATAAGAAAGTGGAGCTAGACTAATGGGTCGCACAGTTAAGTTCAGCTTTATGGCGCTGGTATACGCTTTTCTATACCTACCTATTATCGTATTGATTACAAACTCATTTAATGCCAATAAATTCGGCATGAAATGGGGTGGTTTTACCACCAAGTGGTATGACGCACTGATTAACAACGACAGCCTAATGCAGGCTGCGTGGCATTCGATCAACGTAGCGGTGTTCTCAGCGACTGCCGCAACGATTGTCGGAAGCCTGACAGCCGTTGCCCTATTCCGTTACCAATTTAAAGGTAAAGGCATCGTCAATGGCATGTTGTTCATCGTGATGATGTCACCAGATATCGTAATGGCGATTTCGCTTCTTGCGCTATTCTTGGTTATGGGTGTACAACTTGGGTTCTTTACCCTACTTGCAGCGCACATTACTTTCTGTTTACCGTTCGTTGTTGTCACGGTCTACAGCCGCTTGAATGGCTTTGATGTGAAGATGCTAGAAGCAGCAAAAGACTTAGGTGCAAGTGAGTGGACGATTCTAAAGCAGATCATTCTACCTCTTGCTAAGCCAGCGGTTGCTGCGGGTTGGTTATTGAGCTTCACTCTGTCTTTGGACGATGTGATCATCAGCTCTTTCGTAACAGGTCCAACTTACGAAATCTTGCCACTGAAGATTTACTCGATGGTTAAAGTCGGTATATCTCCAGAGGTCAACGCCCTAGCAACAGTGATGTTAGTGGTGTCGTTAATACTGGTGATTATTTCTCAGTTGTTAGCGAGAGAGAAAATCAAGTAAGTCTCCTACTCTTTACTGAGACGGACTTGATAAGATTCAAGTTTAACAAAAGTGTTATTCATAAACAGAATGGTAAATTGCCATTCTGTTTTTCTATCTACTGCCTTTAGGCAACGTTTAGTTTGGAGCTAACGTCAATGAAAAAATGGGCTACTCTATTAGCTGGTAGTGCATGTGCGCTTTCAATGTTATCTGCATCATCATTTGCAAAAGATAACAAAGAATTGGTATTCATGAACTGGGGACCTTACATCAATAGTGAGATTCTAGAACAGTTCACTGATGAAACTGGAATCAAGGTTATCTACTCAACTTACGAGTCGAATGAAACCTTGTACGCAAAGCTAAAAACACACAACAAAGGCTACGACCTAGTTGTGCCGTCGACTTACTTCGTTTCTAAGATGCGTGACGAAGGTATGCTACAAAAAATCGACAAAACTAAGCTGTACAACTTCAAGAACCTAGATACTAACTACTTAGATAAGCCGTACGACCCAAGCAACGACTACTCTATTCCACACGTAGTTGCGATTACAGGTCTTGCTGTTAACACTGAAATATACGATCCGGAAGACTTCCAAAGCTGGGCTGATCTATGGAAGCCAGAGCTTGAAGGCCAACTGATGATGATGGACGACACGCGTGAAGTGTTCCACATCGCACTGCGTAAGTTAGGTTACTCTGGTAACACAACCAACGAGAAAGAGATCGACGAAGCTTACGCTGAACTACAAAAGCTAATGCCGAACGTTCTAGTCTTTAACTCAGATAACCCTGGTGCGCCATACATGTCTGGTGAAGTGGGTCTTGGTATGCTTTGGAATGGTTCTGCTGCTGCTGCTGCGCAAAACGAAGGTCTACCAATCAAACTTGTTTTCCCTAAAGAAGGCGGTATCGGTTGGGTTGATAACTTTGCGATTAGCTCTGGTGCGGTAAACGTAGATGCAGCTCATAAGATGATCGACTTCCTACTTCGCCCAGAAATTGCAGAGCAAATCTCTCGTGACACAGGCTACCTAACGGCAGTTAAAGCGTCTAACGAGAAGTTCAAAGACAGCCCTGCGCTGTTCCCGTCACAAGAAGACCTTGACCGTGTGGAATGGCAAGCTGCGGTTGGCGATAAGACAGTGAAGTATGAAGATTACTTCATGAAGCTTAAAGCCGGTCAGTAAGCGAGTTTGTTATCTAATTGCTCCGGTCAAAAGAGGCTAATAAGTAACTGGTTTACTTAACAAGCCTAGTTAGGTAATCAACAAACTAAAAATAAGAATATCAATGAATAGGCAGCTTAGGCTGCCTATTTTGTTATATCACTGCTATAATTTAGCGCGATTTTTAGAAATCCATTTACTTTGGGTTCAATACCCAGCTCCAAATCAAACAAATGAACGGAACAGTAATGAAAAAAACACTGTATACCGGCGCATTGTGTGCTGCTACTTTACTTTCTACACCCTCTTTCGCAGCTGACCAAGAACTGTATTTTTACAACTGGTCTGAATATATTCCAAATGAAGTACTAGAAGACTTCACCGAAGAGACTGGCATTAAAGTCTATTACTCAACTTATGAGTCTAACGAAAGCATGTACGCTAAGTTAAAAACTCAAGGTACGGGTTACGACTTGGTCGTTCCTTCTACTTACTTCGTTTCTAAGATGCGTAAAGAAGGCATGCTTCAAGAGCTTGATAAAACTAAGCTAAGCCACTTTGCAGATTTGGATCCAAATTATTTAGATAAGCCATTTGACCCAAACAACAACTACTCGATCCCATACATCTGGGGCGCAACGGGTATTGGTATCAACTCAGATATGCTAGACAAGTCTTCAGTTAAAAACTGGGGCGATCTGTGGGATACACAGTGGGAAGGTCAACTGATGATGATGGATGACTCTCGTGAAGTTTTCCATATCGCACTGTCTAAACTGGGTTACTCTCCAAACACGACTAATCCTGAAGAAATCAAAGAAGCGTACGAAGAACTTCGTAAGCTGATGCCAAACGTATTGGTATTTAACTCAGATTTCCCTGCGAACCCTTACCTAGCGGGTGAAGTGTCTCTTGGTATGCTTTGGAATGGCTCTGCTTACATGGCACGTCAAGAAGGCGCAACGATTGACATTATCTGGCCAGAGAAAGGCGCTATCTTCTGGATGGACAGCCTAGCGATTCCAGCAGGTGCTAAGAACACTGAAGCGGCACATAAGATGATCGACTTCCTACTTCGCCCAGAGAACGCTGCGAAAATTGCTCTAGAGATCGGTTACCCAACACCCGTTAAAACTGCTTACCCTCTTCTTCCGAAAGAATTTTCTGAAGATAAGAACGTTTTCCCGCCACAATCAGTGATGGATAATGGTGTTTGGCAAGACGAAGTTGGCGAAGCGAGCGTTATTTATGACGAGTACTTTCAAAAACTTAAAGTAGACAACTAATTTGTTAGCAAAAATTTAATTGTTGCTAGTAAGTTAAATAAAGCGGCGTAAGCCGCTTTATTTTTATTCAGAATTTATATAGGATTGAGCAAACAATACGAAGTGCGATTACATATGCAAGCAAACCCTATCCTGTTAGTTGTGACTTTTATGCTGTTAGCATCACTGTTGATGCTTGGCTTGAGTTCATTTATTCATATTGATTCAAACTATGATTTGTTTTTCGAAACAAATACCCTCGTGATCACTATGTACATCTATTATGTTGCGCGTCATTCAATTCGTCCCCACAAAGTTCTTCGCTACGGCGCTCTATTACTCATTTTTAACCTATTTTATGACGTATCAACCGAGCTTAAACATCTTGATGAGTGGGCTGACCAAAATGAACTAATAGATACCTTCTTGGAAGACGGGTTGCTACAAATCGCATTTCTATTGATCGCTTACGGCATTACAGAATTAACTGGAAAAATCAAAGACCAAGGTAAACGCGACGAGCTTACTGGTTTGTATAATCGCAAGAAGTTTGACGCGATCAAACTTGCAGAGTTTGAGCTCATTTACTTCGACTTAGATGGACTAAAAGAGGCAAACGACCTTAAAGGCCACAAAGTTGGAGATTTAATGATTGTTCGTTTCTCTCAGGCTCTGGGGCAAACTGCTTTGGAAGATGAAATGGTGTTTAGAGTGGGTGGTGATGAGTTTGTTGCAACGGCTCAACTCGGTCGTGGTGGTGAGTTTGTCAGCCAAGTCAATAACTTACTGCATGGTGAGAACATCAGTTTTTCTTACGGTATCGAAGTGACCAGCCGAGATAATTTTAAACAGGCATTGGTTGAATCCGATAAGGCGATGTACGAAATGAAAAAAGCTCAACGACCTGTTCAAAACTCTTGGTGCACGTCTTGTCCTAATCTAGAGACAAATTGCCTGAATATAGAAACAACAAGGCAAACCGATGACTAGAGCCTCATCTGAATAAATGTCAGTTTGCCACTGATAAATGATAACTGTTGCTGATAACGAGCTCTCAAGTTCCAACCTTAAGCGGGTCAATCAATTTATTGGCACAAGGTCAGGCCGTTAGAGACCCCTTCTCTGACAGCAATAGCTCACCGACTAGCTTAGGTACCTCGATACTCGCCTTACCGTAACGTTTCTCTTCAAATTCACTCTCTACCGCACTGGGTTCGAGGTTTATCTCGATCGTATGTGCTCCATGCATTTTAGCATCATGTACAAAACCTGCGGCTGGATAAACCACACCTGACGTGCCGATCGAGATGAACAAATCAGCTTCTTCTAACGCTGAATAAATGTCGCCCATCCTCAATGGCATTTCGCCAAACCACACAATATGAGGGCGCATTTGAGCTGGTATCTGGCAACAATGGCACAATTCACCAGTATGAATGTCGTCTTTGTGCTCTAGAACTTGGTTTGACTCGCTACAACGTGCCTTAAGAAGCTCACCGTGCATGTGGATAATGTTGTTGCTACCGCCTCTCTCGTGCAGGTTGTCGATGTTCTGAGTGATGATAGTTACTTTGCCATCGAGCTTATCTTCAAGCTCTCCTAGCGCCTTGTGGGCTGAATTTGGAAAGATATTTTCACTCTGTAATCCATGACGACGCTTGTTGTAAAACGCTTGTACAAGGTCAGGATCTTTTGCAAAACCTTCAGGTGTCGCAACATCCTCGATTTTATGGTTTTCCCATAATCCGTCTTGTGCTCGGAATGTTTGTATCCCCGACTCTGCAGAGATACCGGCGCCAGTAAGAATTACGATATTTCGATATGGGAAATGCATATAACGTCCTTTTCAATATGTCACTTGGTAACAGCTTAGCACTGTTCAAATTCCAACAATAGTTTTAGGGATTAGACCATAGTCTTAGCCAACTGAATTCATTGGCTATTTGTGACATAACTCGCTTGATCTCTGCTATTCAGAAATGAAATAGGCACAAAAAAAGCGGCCGAAGCCGCTTGATGTTTATCTATTGAACCGTGATCAGTCTTCGTTGATTGATGAGATCTTATGGATAGAAAGATCCGCGCCATTAAACTCATCTTCTTCACTTAACCTTAGGCCAGTTACTTTGCTCAACACACCGTAGACAACCAATGCACCGATTAAAGCTACCGTAATGCCTGCTAGTGTACCAATCACCTGAGCAGTAAAGCTTACGCCCCCTAGCCCCCAGAATGTTTGCGAACCGAAGATACCTGCTGCTATGCCACCCCAAGCACCACATACGCCGTGTAGAGGCCACACACCCAGTACATCATCTATCTGTGTTTTGTTTTGCATGTAAGTAAATAGGTAAACAAACAGCGCGCCTGCCACGCCGCCAGTCACCAAAGCGCCAAGTGGGTGCATTAAATCTGAACCCGCACAAATAGCGACGAGACCAGCTAAAGGTCCATTGTGAATGAAGCCTGGGTCATTTTTACCTGCAATTAGAGCCGCAAGAATACCGCCGACCATTGCCATGAGTGAGTTCATCGCCACGAGTCCACTAATGCCATTGATTGCTTGAGCAGACATCACGTTGAAGCCAAACCAACCCACACATAAGATCCAAGAACCTAGTGCTAAGAATGGGATGTTTGATGGTGCGAAGTTAGTGTGTTTGCCGGCTCGGACACGGCCTTTGCGCATGCCAAGGAAGTAAACCGCGACCAATGCAATCCAGCCGCCAACACCATGAACTACAACAGAGCCCGCGAAGTCATGGAAGCCATAACCGAATTGCGCCTCAAGCCAATATTGGAAACCAAAATTACCGTTCCAGATGATGCCTTCAAAGAATGGATAAACAAAGCCTACGGTGAACAGTGTTGCGATGAGTATTGGATAGAAACGTGCACGTTCTGCAATACCACCGGATACAATCGCAGGGATTGCTGCGGCAAAGGTCATTAGGAAGAAAAACTTAACTAGCTCGTATCCATTCCCTTGCGATAGCGTTTCTGCGTCGGCAAAAAAGTGCGCGCCGTAAGCGACCCAATAACCGATAAAGAAGTAAGCAATGGCGGAGACTCCAAAGTCCGAGAGGATCTTGACCAACGCATTAACTTGGTTCTTCTTTCTAACTGTACCGACTTCCAAAAATGCAAAACCAGCATGCATTAAGAAGACCATGATCGCGCCTAATAATAAAAACAGAGTATCCGAACTCTGCGTCAAGCTCTGTACTGCGCTATGAACTTGGTTAACCGTTTGACTCATTAAAGCTCTCTCCCTTAGCTTTGTCTCAATTGCACTAGAACCGTGCGAATTGATGTCGTAATTAATTAAAGACTCAACAGTAAACGCAAGATGCGTTCCAACTTGGTTACGCAAAAAACGTGCAACAGAGTTTGGTTTTAAGTTATTGATTCTTTGTGGTTAATTTCTTAGGTGCACTTTATTGGTTCTCAGAGAGAGACAATATTCGATAACTGATTGCACCAATTGAGGGAATTGCACCATATTGATGCGGTCAATATAAGGTTTTAGATCAGTTATCTAGCGCCCAAACGACAAAAAGCCCAGTGAAATGAATCACTGGGCTTTTAAGGTCTTTCTCTGATTACAGTTAACTCATCGCAAAGAGTTACTATCGAGTTTGGTAACCCAAACGGCTTACATTTAAACGCTTAAAGGTTTGGACCTGTTGTCGGGTTTTGCGGTAGGTTTTGACTTAAACGCTGCATGCCTTGATACATACGAATAAACCAAACCACAATCGCCACACCACCAAATAACATGCCTACATATGGAATGTAGTAAGCGATGTCATCGATAATATGGTTTTGATACCAGTAATCGTTCACACCGATCAACACGCCGTTAGATGTCGCTACCGTGACGATAAGCACAACAAAAAACGTCAGGTTCAAGAAGAACGAGCGAATCAAGCCGTAGTAATGGGTATCCACTACTTCGCCGTCTTCGCCTTTATCTAAACGATAGCCCGCGTAGATAATGGCAATCACACCAGAGAGAAGACAAGTAAATGGTGTAAAGCAGCTTAGGATGTAAGCAACCCAAATACCCTTATGAGGTTTGTTCATTCTTATTCACCCCTTCCATTTTCTCTGTTGCTACGTTAGCGCTTTGTTCAACGCCGTTTTTCTCTTGTTCCATCACTTCTTTGTACCAAAGGTCATGGTGTTCTTTAGCCCAAGTTTCATCGACTTCGCCTGTTACCATACCCTCTAGTGCGCCTTCCATACCGAACAGGCCGATGTAGATGTGGAACACGAAACCACAGATAAGGATCAAAGCAGCCAACATGTGGACTAGGTTTGAAAGCTCCATATCACGACGCGTTTGACCGAAGATTGGGAAGTCTAAAACCAAGCCACTGATCGCAGCGACACTACCCATTACAATCAATAGCCAGAACAGCGCTTTTTCACCCGCGTTCGAAAACTCTGCCGATGGATGAGAACCTTTGTGTTTCCCTACCATGCCGCCTAGTTTGATGAACCACTGAATATCGACCATTTTGAAGATCGACTTGCGCCACCACTTGATAAGAACAGCCATCAATAGCACATAGAAAATCGGGCCGATGTAGTTGTGGTATTGCTTCGCCAATAGAACGATAAAGCCCCAAAGGTCAGTTGGAATATACGGCTTCAAAAAGTGCTTGCCGTAAACCAACATCAAACCACTGAACACGAGCGTTAAGAAAGTAAACGCCATGCTCCAGTGCAACGCACGATCCAGTCGAGACCAACGCTTGATCTTACGGCCAGTTCTTGGCGCACTCAGCATTAATGGGCCAATCACAACGTACATTAGAGTAACGAAAGCAATACTGCCAAAGATAGCGACGGCACCGGCTGGCGACATCCACTTCTCTTTCAATATGTACCACGTTTGCCCGGGCGTACTGATTAACACACCGTGCTCAGCAGATTGAGATGTGGTGTAACCTTCCTCACCGTTTCTTACTTGTCGCCAAAAATCAGCGCCAGCAAGTTGTGTGATTTCTCTTTCAGCAGAGCTCGATTGAGTTTGTGATGAGTTCGTCTCAGATGCATGACTCAAAGGAGACAGCATTGTTAGTGCTGCCAACATCGGCAGCACAACAAGGAAGAGACGCTTAAACATTGTAAGCATATGTCTCTCCTAACTAGCTCTTCATCGCATCGTAAGAAAGGTCGTTGCCGTCTGTCCAACCAGCACCTTTCGCACCGCGTTCTACAACACGCTGACGGAAGATATCAGAGACTTGCTCAGCATCACCTGCAAGCAGCGCTTTTGTTGAACAAAGCGAAGCACACATTGGTAGCTTACCTTCAGCAATACGGTTCGCACCGTACTTCTGACGCTCTTCCACAGAACCAGGTTCTGTTTCAGGGCCGCCAGCACAGAAGGTACATTTGTCCATTTTACCGCGCTCACCAAAGGCTTCCTGTTTAGGGAATTGAGGTGCGCCAAACGGACAAGCAAACAAGCAGTAACCACAACCGATACATAGATCTTTATTGTGAAGTACGATGCCGTCTTCTGTATGTTCAAAACAGTCTGCTGGGCAAACTGCCATACAAGGGGCATCAGTACAGTGCATACATGCGACTGAGATAGAGTTTTCACCCGGTTCACCATCGTTCAGTGTCACAACGCGGCGGCGTTGAATACCCCACTCCAGAGCATCATCATTTTCGTTCTTACATGCAGTGACACAACCGTTACATTCGATACAACGTTTGGTGTCACAAAGAAATTTCATTCTAGCCATTTTAAGACTCCTTACGCTTTACGAATATTACAAAGGGTTACTTTCGTTTCCTGCATCAACGTGACAGGGTCGTAACCATATGTGGTTGCTGTATTGGCAGCTTCGCCAATAACGTAAGGATCAGAGCCTTCTGGGTATTTAGAACGTAAGTCTTCACCTTCAAACTTACCACCGAAGTGGAACGGCAAGAACGCTAAACCCGGTTTAACACGACGAGTAACCATCGCTTTCACCTTGATGCGGCCTTTCTCAGCACCTTCAACCCAAACATCATCGCCATCTTTGAAGCCAATGTCGTTTGCGTCTTTCGGGTTCACTTCAACAAACATCTCTTGTTGTAGTTCCGCTAGCCATGGGTTTGAACGTGTTTCTTCACCACCACCTTCGTACTCAACCAGACGACCAGAAGTCAGAATGATTGGGTATTCAGCAGACTTGTCTTGGTCTTGAATTGATTTGTACAACGTAGGAACACGGAAGATTGCTTCCTTGTCATCCCATGTTGGGTAGTCTGCAACAAGATCACGACGTGGCGTGTAAAGTGGTTCACGGTGCAGTGGTACGCGGTCTGGGAATGTCCAAACAATCGCACGTGCTTTCGCATTACCAAACGGGATACAACCATGTTTGATAGCCACACGCTGGATACCACCAGAAACGTCAGTCTTCCAGTTCTTACCTTCCGCTGAAGCTTTCTCTTCTGCGGTTAGATCGTCCCACCAACCCAGTTGTTTCAGCAGTTTGTCACTGAATTCTGGGTAACCATCTTTGATTTCGCTGCCTTTTGAGTAGCTGTCTTCAGCCAATAGACTTTGACCTTCAAATTCGACACCGAAACGAGTACGGAAGTTACCGCCGCCCTCAGCAACAGGTTTAGACGTATCGTAAAGGATATGCGTACCTGGGTGTTTCATCTCTGGGTTGCCCCAGCATGGCCAAGGAAGACCGTAAGTCTCGCCATTCGCTGGGCCGCCTTCTGCAGCAAGCGTTGTTTTGTGGAACGTGTGCCAGTTTTGTTGGTGTTCTTTCAAACGTTCTGGGCTTTGACCTGTATAGCCGATCGTCCACATACCTTTGTTGAATTCACGAGTGATGTCTTCAATCAATGGTTGGTTGTTCTCAACACGGATGTTTTTGAACAGTTGATCAGAGAAACCAAGTTTCTTAGAAAGAAGGTACATGATTTCGTGATCAGGCTTAGATTCGAACAGAGGATCAACAACCTTGTCGCGCCACTGTAGAGAACGGTTTGATGCCGTTACACTGCCGTAGGTTTCAAATTGAGTGGTTGCTGGAAGCAAGTAAACGCCATCTGTGCGATCGTTCATTACTGCTGCAACTGTTGGGTATGGGTCAACGATAACCATCATATCCAGCTTTTGCATCGCCTTCTTCATCTCTGGACCACGAGTCTGAGAGTTCACCGCGTGACCCCAGTAGAACATCGCGCGGATGTTTTCGCGCTGACGGATCTTGTCTTTGTCTTCAAGTACGCCATCAACCCAACGAGATACAGGAATACCTGCACTGTTCATTGGTTTTTGACCGCCGTATGCGTTGTCGTCGAAACGTCCTTTCACCCAGTCAAAGTCGATGTCCCAAACTTTAGACCAGTGGCGCCAAGAACCTTCAGATAAGCCGTAGTAACCTGGAAGTGTGTCAGACAGTACGCCAAGGTCAGTTGCGCCTTGTACATTATCGTGACCACGGAAGATGTTTGCACCGCCGCCTGATTTACCGATGTTACCCAGCGCGAGCTCAAGTACACAGTAAGCTCGTGTGTTGTTGTTACCCGTCGTGTGTTGAGTACCACCCATACACCAAACGATACAACCTGGACGGTTCTCAGAAAGCAGTTTTGCTGTGTGGTAAACGTCTTCTTCGCTTACGCCTGTCACGCGTTCAACTTCTGCTGGACTCCACTTCGCGACTTCTTCACGGATCTCGTCCATGCCAAATACACGTTGGCGGATGAATTCTTTGTCTTCCCACTTATTGGCAAAGACATGCCATAGCACACCCCAGATAAACGCAACGTCTGACCCCGGGCGTAGAGAAACATAGTGATCAGATTTCGCAGCCGTACGCGTACGACGAGGATCTGCCACAACGATCTTACAGTTGTTCTTCTCTTTCGCGATTAGGATGTGCTGCATTGCTACTGGGTGAGCTTCTGCAGGGTTTGAACCAATGAACAGCATCGATTTACAGTTGTGCATGTCATTGAACGAGTTTGTCATCGCACCGTAACCCCAAGTGTTTGCTACACCGGCTACTGTGGTTGAGTGACAAATACGCGCTTGGTGGTCAACGTTGTTTGTTCCCCACAAAGACGCCATCTTACGGAATGCATAAGCTTGCTCGTTACTGTGTTTTGCACTACCTAGGAAGTAAACCGAATCAGGGCCAGATTCTTTACGAAGTTCTAGCGCCTTGTTACCGATCTCTTCAATCGCTTGTTCCCAAGAAAGCTTCTTCCACTTACCGCCTTCCAATTTCATTGGGTACTTAAGACGACGTTCACCGTGGCCGTGCTCACGCAGTGCTGCACCTTTCGCGCAGTGTCCACCAGCATTAAATGGGTGATCGAATGCAGGTTCTTGACCTGTCCATACGCCATTTTGAACTTCAGCGTAGATACCACAACCCACAGAACAGTGAGAACAGATTGTACGTTTCACTTCTGTTTTCGCTTCTGGATCGACAGATTTAGCCTGTGCTTTCTTCATCATGCCTGGTGCGAATAGACTTGCGCCTACAACCGCGCCACCAGCAGCAAGTGAAGTGTTTTTCATGAAGGCGCGACGAGACACACCTAGCTGATTGGTTTCTTTGCTCACACTATCGGAGCGTTTGACAAGTTTCATCCGTTATCTCCTAAAGTGTGTCGTAGTAATCGCGAATATGTTGCGTTTCACGATAGCCCGTCTTCTTCACGTCTTCTTTCGGCATTTCAACCGTTTCTGAAGCAGTTGCCACTTTCGTTGTACCAGCGACAACGGCACCAGCAACGGCTGCAGTCGTTAAACTTTTGAGTAAGTCTCTACGGCTTGTATCTATTTCTTTGTTATCTTTCATCATTGCTTCCTTACCTTGCGGTAGATCTTTTTGGAGGCTTCATGCCCCTCTATCGATATAATCGCGTACTGCTCGATTACTCGTAATCAGTGACGTTTTTCACATCAATCTTTAATTTGTGTTTACTGCTTTTTGTATTCACGCTGAAACGAACCTGCTCCAACGTTAAGAATGCTTCACATAGCTGTGCTGCTGATTTGTAGAAGTTCGCACTTTCTGCACTTTCAAGCTGACGTGTAAAAGAGTTAAACCAAGGCCCGATATGTTTATTGAAAACGGCTTGTTGTAGCGCGTCTTCTTCATCGGTTAGCATCGCCATTACTTCACAAAGAGCCGCGATATGATCTTCAGGCTCTTTAACCTGCTCATCACGTTCAATGCCAAGCAATTCAAGATCGTGACGGATCTCAGCTAATGGTTTTTCCATCATCGATCCTGTTCTGTGCCAAGATCCAAATGGAACAATCTCCCCACGACCAATGCCAATGAAAAGATTCTGATATTCATCTTCTAGTGCTTCGCGGTTTGATTCAGTTGCTGCTTGTTGAATCGCAATCCAAGCCTTTTGCATCGCACTTTCAGACGCTTCAATGTCTAGTGTCTTTAGAAAGTCGATCACCTCTTCAGAAGGTGCGCTACGAAACAATGCAGAAAGAACCAGATAGATTTCAGTTCTTAGTGTCTGTTCTTGCTTTAATTCTTTTGCGAGCTCAGGCTCTTGTGCCTGATCCAAATTAGTATCCAAGGCCAACTCCTAGTATTTCAATTGTTTCAATGGGTCTTGAGCCATTGAATCGAACATGTCTACCACACGGCAGTCTTCACACATCGCAATACGATTAATTGCTGTCTCATCTGAGAAATGAGAGTGACCGCGTAACTTATTTTGTAACATGTCAATCATAGACTGCGGTGCGAATGGTTTATGACAACGTAAACATTCCGCTGCTTTCTCTTCATGAATCACAACAGCCTTCTGACGTTCTTCTTTCACCCAATTCATACGAGGAGTCAGAGTCAGAACATTCTCAGGACATGCCTTTTCACACAGACCACATTGAATACAGTCTTGCTCTACAAACTTAAGTGATGGAGAGGCACCATCGGTATGCAGCGCACGTGTTGGACACACAGCCACACAGCTCATACACAAAGTACAATCTTTGCTTTCACACGAAACCGTGCCGTATGGCGCATTCGAAGGGAGCTCTACAATGTTTTCAACAGGAATACGAGATGAAGACATCGCGTCAAGTGCTGTGAATAGGCGTTGACGTTTATTGCCTTGAAGATCGCCAAGTGCAAGATCGAATGAATCAACACACAGTGTTGGAGGACCTTCACATAGAGATTCTAAATACAGTATATCGATGGTTTCTTTTGGAACACCGATTTGGTCTAGTAACTCTTGAGCGATCCCTACTTCGTTATTTAGGACACGAATGATCGTCTCTGGCATAAAGCGAGAAGCAGCAAACAGAACCTGAGTTGCGCCATTCACTAACGCTGCAAACCAAGTATCAATACCAATAGAAGGCAATTCTTCAACAACGATTGGAATCACGTTATCTGGTAGCGCTTTAAGAGCCATCACGTTGTAAGTTTCATGACGTGAGCTACAGATAAGTACGATTGGGTCCAGACCGCCTGCATGTTCATAGTTAGCTAGCGTACGTTCAATGAACTTTTGCGTATCGTCAGGATTTGGAAGCGCATAGGTAATCGCTTCTGTAGGACAGCTTGTTGCACAAGTCCCAACGCCCTGACATAGGTAAGGGTTAATCTCGATCTTGTGACCTGTCTTGTCTGACCCTTCACTTGATAGCGCGCCAGCAGGACAAGCATCAACACAACGTTCGCACCCTTTTACGCCACGAGAACTGTGCGCACAAAGGTCAGTGTCTAAACGGAAGAACTTAGGCTTATCAAATGTGCCCATTAGCGTTGGAATCTCTTCCAGTGCTTCGGCCAGTTTTGGATAGCCTCGGCCCACTGGGTAATAACCCGGTACAGGCACTTCTTCTGTCATGCAGCTATTCAGACAAAGGTCTAAAACCACATCGAAACAATCGTGATTAATAGCCACTTTTGCCAAGTTGCTTGATGTGCCTTTACTCTCAATCACGACTTCAAACGTGCCAAGGAAACCGGATACTTGAACCGAATTTGCGAAGTACAGTTCTGGGTTTGTGCCCTTTTCGCCGTCTGTTGACAATAAGGTTAAGCTCGTTAATTGAGGTAATTGCGCCGCAGCACTTTCAATGATCGCAGTTGGACCAATAACAAGTGTATTACCGCCGCTTTCGTAGCTAACAGTAGGTGGAATCAGATTTGTTAACTCTACTGTATTTTCAAATGCATACAGTCTTGCTTTAGCGTTATTTGAAGTTGCTTGTTCTAATAATTGTTTAAGCATTGCTCAGTTCCATCTATGGACATGGATAATCTGTTCAACCTTCATTGTAGTAAGCGATAGAGAACTTGCTGAGTAATCCGTTAACAACTAACTCTTTAGCTAGTGTGCCATTCGTTAGACCATGAACTCGTCTATCTACAAAAAAGTTGATAATGAACGTTATTTAGCAAATGCCATGCCAATTTAATAATCCTTATGTATCAGTACTTTAATGCTTTGTAGCGTTTATTGTACGTATAAAAAAACCGCTTGGGACATTTTGTCGCAAGCGGTTCATTGAGTGTTTAGTCAAAATGTACCTATTATTTGTGTGGTATATTTTGTCCCACCTCTGTCAGGTCAGCTTCGTCTGACATTGTAGCTTTATTATCGGTCACTGTGTTTTTATACAGTCCTTTTTCTTCACCCGCAATTTCGTCACTTTCACTGAATTCTGACTCGGTCTCTTCGGCTTCATTAATAGAGTTATCAACCTCATCAATCAAAGTTTCTTCTTCATTATCAGCGACTTGTTCAGGTTCGTTTACTGTGTCTTCTTCTGTCTTGTCTTTTACCCAATCGCGAAGAGTTTCTGCAACTCCTTCAGACAGAGACTTCAAATTGCTGTAATCGTCGTCGTAATCATCTAAACCATCACGAACGTTGAACTCTTCTGAGAGGAATAGTTTACGCAATGCGGCTTTTTTTACGCTTTCAGAGGCTTCTGATACCAATAATTGGGCAACAGACAAATCTTCAGTGGCTTCTGGTGCGGGATCTTGAACGTCAGCAACATGAACTTCTTCATTGGTTTCTAAAGTTTCAGTCTCTAAAGACTGAGGCGCTGCTGCTTCCATTTCAGACGAAAGATCAGCAGACGAAAGCTCAGCAGGCGAAATCTCAGAAGATGAAGAATCAGAAGAAGTAAGTTCTGGTGCTTCCAGTGTTTGCTCTACTTCCAAAGGTTCGTCAGTGGATTCATCAAGCTTTCGTTGAGACCAACGGCTAAAGAAGTTAGTTGCCATTTGATCTTCCCGCGCCTTTGCGTTTCTTACGTCTTGTTTCTAATAACTCGCCATGACGACCGATGAACGCTTCCATCCAAGCTTGTACTGGTAATGGAATGTCGTAGGAAAGTACTTGGTTGTCACCGTCCATGTATTGCCCTGCAACGGTTTGTGAGGCAGTAAGTAACTGAATGACGGGCTTAACATCAGAATCGACATTATCCATTACTAAGAAAAGCTTAGGTTGCTGAGAGCTTAGGTTGAATCGATAGTCTGTACGTTCATCTTTATGTAATTGAAGTAAACAAACGTCTGGGGCGTCATCTTCTGGTGACAGTTCAAACCCCGTCAATTCCCATTGAGTGGTTACCCAGATACCTGTTTTGATCTCTTTCTCTATTCTTTGGACACCTATTGGCCAAGCTGCTTCTGTTTTTTCATATTGTTCTTTGAATTCTTTTATCTCAGACATACTTCACCCAATTGATTTTCTTTGGCCTGAATGTGCTTAGGACATTTTGTACTTAGCTCAATCCTATAAGCGCTATAAAGCAATAAACACGCCAATACACGTTAACTTTTACCATCTTACATGATGACTTTCGTTATTGAGTCGTATCTATAACGGTAGTCGATACACGTAAATTCAGACAACTCCACTCGGTGAACTCCCATATTTTGCGCTATTTTAATCAAATGCTTCATGTTTTCCTGAATACCCGTTATTTTGGAATAAGATTTGCTTTAAGCATGAGTTAAAGAATCGATGAACAAGATCGGCGTTAGACCCTCTTGTTAACTTCTTATCTCTTTAAATCGCTATCTCATTAAGTAGGACGTGACTGTGGTAAAACCAAACATAATAAAAACTAGTGAAAACCCACTTCAAACAATCGAAGTTGAAGTGTTTGATGAATATGGTGAGAAGCTAACCAAACAGATCGCTTGTGAACGCCCTCTTACCGTCATGTTGAACTGGAAAGAGATCGTAACCCTGATGACGCTCGGCTCGCGTCCTGAATCTTTAGTCTTGGGTTATTTGAAGAACCAAAGCTTCCTTTCTGACCCTGAAGCAGTTGAATCTATCATCATCGATTGGGAAACCAGCTCTGCAGCGGTCATTACCAATGAAGATACGAGCCAGCTTGAGCAAGCGCTTAAGAAGAAGACGGTGACCTCTGGCTGTGGTCAGGGCACCATGTTTGGTAACGTGATGAAGCAGTTGGAAGATTACCAAGTGCCTCAGACCAAAATTAAGCAATCTGAAATTTACACGGCTTTAGAAGCACTGACTCATTACAACGACACGTACAAGAAAGCTGGCGCGGTACATGGTTGCGCGGTTTGCAAAGACGACAAGGTTCTATCGTTTGTTGAAGATGTTGGCCGTCACAATGCGGTAGATACGTTGGCCGGTGAGATGTGGCTTAACAAAGAGTCTGGTGAAGATAAGATTTTTTACACTACTGGCCGCCTGACTTCTGAAATGGTCATCAAAGTGGCGCAGATGGGTATTCCTGTTCTGTTATCACGTTCAGGCGTAACGCAAATGGGTTTAGACTTGGCTCAGCAATTTGGTATCACGACCATTGCTCGCGCTAAAGGCCTGCGTTTCCAAGTGTTCACTGGCGCAGAGAAGATTGAATTTGATGTGAAAGGTGAATAATCAGCAGTCGGAAAAAAGCGTAGGTTCGATTGGAGATTCACTAACCGCTTCTAATTGTAAAGTTCTGATGTAAAGAGTTAGTGACCCTTCAAGGATAGATACATAGAAACTTAGCTAGATACAAGATACAAAAACGCCGTCATGCTTTTCAGTATGACGGCGTTTTTAATTTTTAATTTTCAGTTTATAGCTTATGCCTGAATTTCCAACGCATTGAGTTGAAAACTAAGGCTAACTTAAAGCTTAGCCGCGTGCTTTCAAGAACTCAGCGTAAGTACCGCGGAAATCGTTGATCTTGCCATCTTTGATTTCAAGGATACGAGTTGCAAGCGAGTCTACGAATACACGGTCGTGAGATACGAAGAACAATGTGCCTTTGTAGTTCTCAAGAGCCAAGTTAAGCGCTTCGATAGATTCCATATCCATGTGGTTCGTTGGTTCATCCATAAGCAGGATGTTTGGCTTGTGCATCATGATCTTACCAAGAAGCATACGACCTTGTTCACCACCAGAGATAACCTTTACAGATTTCTTAATGTCGTCTTGACCAAATAGCATACGACCTAGGAAACCACGAACAACTTGCTCGTCTTCGCCTTCTTGGCGCCATTGGCTCATCCAATCAAACAAGTTCATGTCTATCTCGAAATCGTGTGCGTGATCTTGAGCGTAGTAACCGATGTTTGAGTTTTCAGACCACTTGTACTCACCAGTACGTGGCTCAAGAGCGCCAGCTAGTGTGTTCAGTAGCGTTGTTTTACCCACACCGTTCTCACCGATGATAGCAACACGCTCACCTACTTCGAAAATACCGTCGAACTTGTTGTATAGGTCTTCTTCAAAACCTTGAGATAGGTTTTCAACCACAAGTGCGTTACGGAATAGCTCTTTAGACTGTTCGAAACGGATGAATGGGTTTTGACGGCTAGATGCTTTAACTTCGTCTAGTTGAATCTTATCGATCTGCTTAGCACGAGACGTTGCTTGCTTCGCTTTAGATGCGTTAGCAGAGAAACGAGATACGAACGTTTGAAGTTCAGCAATTTGTGCTTTCTTCTTAGCGTTGTCAGACAGTAGACGCTCACGAGCTTGTGTCGCAGCTGTCATGTACTCATCGTAGTTACCAGGGAATAGACGAAGTTCGCCGTAATCAAGGTCAGCCATGTGTGTACAAACAGAGTTTAGGAAGTGACGGTCGTGCGAAATGATGATCATTGTGCAGTTACGTTGGTTTAGCGTATCTTCCAACCACTTGATGGTGTCCATGTCCAGGTTGTTCGTTGGTTCGTCAAGAAGCATGATATGCGGGTCTGCAAACAGTACTTGAGACAATAGAACACGAAGTTTCCAACCTGGTGCTACTTCGCTCATTAGACCGAAGTGCATAGATTCTTCAATACCTACCGCAAGAAGAAGTTCACCCGCTTTCGCTTCTGCCATGTAACCGTCCATTTCAGCGAACTGAACTTCAAGATCAGCTACCTTCATGCCGTCTTCTTCGCTCATTTCAGGCAAAGAGTAAATGCGGTCACGCTCTTGCTTAATAGCCCAAAGCTCTTTGTGACCCATGATAACCGTGTCGATTACCGTGAATTCTTCGTAAGCAAATTGGTCTTGGTTTAGTTTAGCTACGCGCTCGTTTGGATCGTAGCTTACGTTACCAGCACTTGGCTCAAGTTCACCAGATAGGATCTTCATGAACGTCGATTTACCACAGCCATTCGCGCCGATTAAACCGTAGCGGTTGCCTTCGCCGAACTTAACTGAAATATTTTCGAAAAGTGGCTTAGCGCCGAATTGTTGGGTGATATTTGCTGTGGAGATCAATGCCGTTACCTTTTTAATGTGAAAAACGCCGCAACGTTACTTGTTCGGGGCTTTAACTGCAAGTCTTGATTGCAATTACCCGCTATTAAGTGAGTGATAACCCAACCAAATCATAGTTTGAGCTGACTCACACTTTTGATTTTCTATTTATCGACGAAAAGCCGCTGATTTTCAGGGAAAACAAAATATCAAACGGCGGCCTAAAATGGGAGAGATATAACATCCCAAATCATGCCGACCATTGGATATATCGTATGCTGATTAGTTACAGTAAAACCAACCCGATCAAAGCAGGCACAGACATAGCCAAGACTAGCCTAATCCCTGACAATTTCATGACAAAATCGATCGAAACAGGAATAAAGTACTCGCCCCCGATACGGGGTTGGATTTCACAAAGTAAGATTATCTAACTATAGTAATCCTAACCTCATAATTCTAAGAGACTTTTATGCGTTCACTATCGCGCTTCTTACTCCTCACTTTAGCCATTCTCTCATGGCCTAGTCATGCCAACTTGGAATATGACTTACAATCTCAGCCGCAGGTATCCGATTCTGCTGTTGACCTCGATGCTCGAATTGATTCGTTACCCGATCCCCTCTTTATGGAGCCGTCGGACCGACGCCAAGTCAATATCTTGTTAGCTGAAGTTCTGCGAGTTCAAAAGCAGGAAATCAAAATCTTCGAGCAACAGATAAAAGCTTATAGAGATAACAACGACGTCGATCAATGGTTTGAGGTTCAAACCAGTTACGTCACTTTGAATAGCTTAAACGTAAGTAAACAACATCTTCTAGAACAGACGAACTCTGCGAACAAAGAGCGCTTAACCGGTTTTGGCCCTTATGGTGTTACCCAGTTTAAGCAAGAATGGGAATTAACTAAGCTCAATATTGAGTATCTTGCATACTTCCAAATCCGAAGCTTCAAGGCGTTAGTTAACGATATCTTTATTTCGCCCGTTCCTGTGATTGGTGCGTCGTTAAAAGTGTTGTTCATCTATTTCGTTAGTGTGGTGGCTTGCTAACAGCACTCGCTTGATTGAGTTGTTTCGAATTAACTTTCTTGAAGCGAAGACGAATCCTCCTTTCTTGGTTCGTGTCATTTGGTACATCAGCCGCGCTGAAAGTGCGATTGCTTGGCTAATTGCCATCACATTGTCATTGAGAGTGCTTTCTAGTATCCCTAGTCTGCAACATTTGATTTTCCTGGAGATCTTCACGTGGTGGATTCTAGGCGGTTCGATTGCCATCAGCTTTATTTTGGAATTTGCCTACCGTTTGGGTCGTACATCCAACCAAGAAGTGATCGCGCTGCGCCTATCGACTATCCGCCGTTACGTGTGGAGCTTCATTGTGGCGGGGGTGATTCTGCAAATATCAAGTATTACGCTAGGCAAAGGCACGATTTATAGTTGGATATATAGTGCTCTGTTTTTCTGGTTTGTATTGGTTACGGTTTCAGTACTCCGATTATGGAGAGCGAAGGTCTTCGATACACTTCAACACATCTCTGATCGTCCGGTTTGGGTGAATTGGGCAGTAAACCGTAAGGATACGTTGTTACTTAATATATTGGCGACAGCCATTGGTATCGTGTGGCTGAGCGTTTACAACTTCCAACACCGAATTATGGCCCTTCTGTCTAACTACACGCTGTTTAGCCAAGCTTTGGCGTATCTGTTTAGAATCGAAGTGGCTAAGCAGTCAGATCTCGATAAGAATCAGCAAAACTTGGTTCGAATCAAAGGCGATCAAACCTATGAATACATTCTGCCAGGTAATATAGACAGTACGTTAATTGACTATGCCGGTGACGAGGTTAAGCAACTGTCTCGCTACTTGATGTCAGACAGCCCGGCTATCTGTATTGTTTCAGGTGAGCGTGGTGTGGGCGCGACAACGCTGCTTTATACCTTGCTGCACAAAGTATCTAACGCTGAGCCCGTATATGTAAGCTGCCCTTACGCGGGTTACCAAGAGCTGTTGGCACATCTAGCCGTGAGCATCGGCTTGGAAGAAGAAGCGACTGAAATTCAAATATTAGCGCACCTTCGTAAGAGCTATACCACTTACCTTATCGCGATAGATAACGCTCAACGACTGGTGAAACCAATGGTTGGCGGTCTGTCTGATTTGATTCGTTTGACCAACCTTCTGCGTCGTTCTAAAAAGAACCACCGTGTCGTGATATCGATCGCCAAATCAAGTTGGCGATTTGTGGATAGAGCGCGTGGTGAGCGTCTGCTGTTTGATTTAGTGTGCTTCCTTCCGCGTTGGACAGAGAAACAAGTGGGTGAACTTCTAAATAGCCGTATCAATACGGAGCTTGAGAAGCCGTTGTCTTTTGATGGCTTAGTGGTCCCTAAGCAATGGGACCAAGATGATATGAGTGAAGAAGAACGTGCACGCCAAGGTTTCTATCGAATTTTGTGGCACTACTCTGATGGCAACCCTACCGTTGCGCTGCGTTTCTTCCGACTCTCTTTGAATCGAAACAAAGATACCGATCAAGCGGTAGTACGTTTATTCCATGTCCCTGAAGCGCAAGAACTAGAGAATATGCCTAAACCTATGTTGGCTGTACTTCGTTCTATTGTACAACTGGAAATCGCTTCTCCAGAAGTGTTGTCTGAATGTACACAGCTGAGCACGGCAGAGATAACGGGGATTCTGCGTTACTTTGAAAGCCGTGGTTATATTGGTTGGCATGAAGAAAAGGCTCGAATTTCCGAGCACTGGTTCCGCCACATTACTAACGTTCTTGATCGTCAACATCTACTGGTGAAGTAAAATGAAGAAGTTATTTATCCTACTATTTGTTGGCTTGGCAAGTGCTGTCAGTTTCCCGACCTTTGCGACGGAAGAGTTAGCTAACGTAGAAAACATCTCTAAGATAGCGAGCTTGGTGCGATGGAGCGGCGTGTTCTTCTCCATGGTCGTTATTGCCGCAATGTGGTTGTTGCTTAAGTTCATCAATTCGTTAGTGACCAGTTTTGGTAGTCAGTTCGTGCAATATCGAATGCTGCTACAAAAGCTGCAATCGTTTACTCAGTTCTTTATCTACGTGAGCACCGGTCTTATCGTGTTCATGATGAGCTTTAGAATCAACGACCAAATCTTAGCTTTGATTGGTGGTACGCTCGCCGTGTCGGTCGGCTTTGCGCTTAAAGACTTGGCAGCATCGTTTATCGCCGGCATCACTGTGATGATTGACAGACCGTTTCAGGTTGGTGACCGTGTCACGTTCGAAGGCAACTACGGCGACATCATCACCATTGGTTTACGTTCGGTACGAATGAGAACCCTGAACGATGACATCATTACTATTCCGAACAACAAGTTCTTAAATGAAGTGACCACCAGTGGTAACTATGGCGCATTGGACATGTAAGTGGTGATTCCGTTTTACGTCGGTATGAATGAAGACATCACCCTAGCCCGCGACCTGATTCAAGAAGCCGCGTCTTCAAGTCGTTACATACACTTGCCAAAGCCTGTAACGGTTCTGGTTAAACAGACGATTACCGACAACTACCTAGCGATACAGTTGACGTGTAAGGCTTATGTGGTGGACACCGCGTATGAGAAATTGTTTGAAACCGACATTACCCTGCGTGTGATGAAAGAGTTTAAGAAGCACAACATCAACCCACCGAAGATTTCAGTGGCAGCGCATTAGGCTTTTCATATTTTAGACGCTTGTAATTGTTCGACATGGCTTGTAATTGTTTGAAATAACGGGCCATAAATAAAAACACCTCCGAACTTATCTTAAGTGCGGAGGTGTTTTTCTAGGTTCATCGCGGCTTTCCGGGGAAAGCCGCTTTTATCTTCAAGAAGAAGTAGT
>NZ_JBGOOI010000030.1:0-51159 GCF_041439605.1 Vibrio sp. 1F169
TTTTAGTAAGACTCGCTACACTGTGCGATCTAAACACCTTAAATGATAGGTGTTGCCTTTTCGGGTGGCTTTTATACGAAAATATCGGAAGGAAAGTAATAACTAGAAACAATATTTACGGATCGATTTACTCAGAACATCAATTGTAGGGTCAATAAAATCGAAGCTTAAGAACTCATCCGGTTGGTGAGCTTGGTCGATTGAGCCTGGGCCTAAAACTAGGGTTGGACATAGCTCCTGAAGAAACGGTGCTTCAGTACAATAGTTCACAGTTTGAGATTCGGTTTCACACACCGATTCCATGCCACCGATAAATGGATGATCGTGCTGACACTCGTAACCCGGAATCGGCTCATGCAGGGGAGTAATCTCAATCCTGCCCGGCCATTTTGCTTCTACTTCCTTGAGCGCGCTGCGCAGCATGTTATCCAAACCATCTAAGCTGATGCCCGGTAAAGGACGAACGTCATAGTGCAGTTCACAACAACCACAGATTCGGTTAGCGCTATCTCCTCCGTGAATATGCCCAAGATTTAGAGTAGGGCTTGGAATCGCGAAACCCGGGTGATGGTACTCTTTGACTAACTTGTCACGCAGTTGCATTAAAGCAAACAGCACTTCATACATGATCTCGATGGCGTTAACGCCTAATGCAGGATCAGAAGAGTGACCTGATTTACCCGTTACTCGCACAGCATTAGCGACGTGACCTTTATGACCGCGAATAGGCACTAGGCTGGTCGGCTCACCAATAATGCAGTAGTCCGGTTTAAACGGCGCATTTTCAGTGAAATGACGTGCACCTAGCATAGTGGTTTCTTCGTCACACGTTGCTAAAACATAAAGTGGCTTGGTTTGCTTGCTCCAATCCATTTTCTTCGCAGCTTCATAAACGAAGGCAAAAAAGCCTTTCATATCGGCGGTGCCTAATCCGTAGAAGCGGTTGTTGTGTTCTGTCAATGCATGAGGGTCGAAGTTCCAACGTCCTTCATCGAATGGCACGGTATCGCTGTGTCCTGCAAGCAATAAGCCCCCTTCGCCAGAACCCATCTTTGCGACCATATTATGCTTGCCGGGTTCGACTTCCACGACCTCAACGCTAAAGCCTACGTCTTTAAACCATTGAGCCATTTTTTCGATCACTTTCTCGTTGCCATGATCCCAGCTTGGATCGGTTGAGCTAATGGAGTCGGTGGAAATTAGGCCTTTATAGACCTCAAGGAAACTCGGTAATTGCATAATATCTTCACTTCTACTATTGACAGGAAAACCATAAGTCGGTAAAACACATATTAAATCATATTTAATGCATAAGAAATCAAATATAGCTAAAAATTAAGTATGAATAGTCAAATTTGAAATATAACTTACCTCAAGAATGGATGTGTTGAGATGTTGAAAACCACGATCATTGGTGCAAGCGGCTATACAGGAGCAGAACTGGCTCTAATGATAAACAGACACCCTGAGCTCACGCTATCAGGTTTATATGTCTCAGCCAATAGTGTAGATGCGGGCAAACCTATCGCTGCACTGCACGGTAAGTTAGCTGGCCTGATTGATATGCCAGTGCAGCCATTAACGAATCCAGAAGAAGTAGCTAAGCAGTCGGATGTGATTTTCCTAGCAACGGCACACGAAGTCAGTCACGACCTAGCGCCCATTTTTCTAGAGAACGACTGCCAAGTTTTCGACCTATCGGGTGCATTCAGAGTTAAAGGTGAAAACTTCTATCAAGAGTTTTACGGTTTTGAACATCAACACGAACAATGGCTAGACAAAGCGGCTTACGGTTTAGCGGAATGGAACGAACAAGAAATAAAAGAAGCTCAGCTTGTTGCGGTAGCGGGTTGTTACCCAACGGCATCACAACTGGCGATTAAGCCTTTGGTTGAAGCCAAGTTACTTGATGAGAACCAATGGCCAGTGATTAACGCAACCAGCGGTGTGACTGGTGCAGGCCGCAAGGCGACTATGGTTAACAGCTTCTGCGAAGTGAGCCTGCAAGCTTATGGCGTCTTCAATCACCGTCATCAACCTGAAATGGCCGCACATTTAGGATGTGATGTGATTTTCACCCCGCACCTCGGCAACTTTAAGCGTGGCATTTTAGCGACCATTACCATGAAACTGGCTGACGGTGTGACAGAACAACAGATACAAGATGCCTTCGAGCAAGCTTATCAAGGTAAGCCAGCCGTGAGATTGCTCGAAGAGACATTGCCAAGAATTCAAGATGTAGAACAGACACCTTTCTGCGATTTAGGCTGGAAGGTACAAGGTCAGCACATCATCGTTGTTTCGGCGATTGATAACTTATTAAAGGGTGCATCTAGCCAAGCGATGCAGTGTTTAAATTTACGTTATGGTTTTGCGCCATTAACTGCGTTAGTGTAAGGAAATCTAGATATGAGCCTTAATAATCAACCATTAATCATAAAGTTAGGTGGCGCTGCGCTATCTTGTGGTGAAACACTTAGCAAGTTATTTGGTGCGATTTCAGCTTACCAACAACAGGCACAGCGACCAATCGTGATTGTTCACGGCGGCGGTTACCTTGTTGATGATTTGATGAATAAGTTGAACCTCGAAACCGTTAAGAAAGAGGGGCTACGTGTTACTCCTTATGATCAGATCCCTGTTATCGCTGGCGCGCTAGCGGGCACGGCCAACAAACTACTTCAAGGTCAGGCAATTAAAGACGGTATCAATGCCGTTGGTTTGAGCCTTGCAGATGGTGGTTTATGCAAAGTGAGCGAACTGAACCCTGAACTGGGCGCGGTAGGAAAAGCGGAGCCGGGCGACTCAACCGTTCTGCAAGCGATTCTTAATGCGGGCGCACTGCCAATCATTAGCTCAATTGGTCTGACTGAGCAAGGCCAACTGATGAATGTGAATGCCGACCAAGCTGCGGTTGCCGTTGCAGGCGCGCTTGATGCTGAACTGGTACTGCTTTCTGATGTAAGCGGTGTGTTGGATGGTAAAGGGCACCTGATTCCAAGCCTTAATCAACAACAAGCCGATGACCTCATCACAGGTAAAGTGATTACCGATGGCATGATCGTTAAGGTTCAAGCCGCACTAGAAGCCGCTAACGACCTTGGACGACCAATCGAAGTCGCTACTTGGCGATACCCAGACAAGCTGACACAACTTTTTTCAGGTAAGAGCATAGGAACACAGTTTTTACCTCAGTAGACCTCACACCGAGTGACTACTAAAGAATTTAGATAAACAGATTAAACATATAATTATTAAAGTCATTTCCAACGCTGACCGCCATGTGCAGTATGGAAATTAGGAGAAAGAAAATGAGCAAAGTTAACGTAAAGAAAGTTGTAGTAGCCTACTCTGGCGGTCTAGACACATCAGTAATCATCCCATGGTTGAAAGAGAACTATGACTGCGAAGTTATCGCATTTGTTGCTGATGTAGGCCAAGGTGATGAAGAGCTGATTGGTATTGAAGAGAAAGCAAAAGCGTCTGGTGCTTCTGAGTGTTACATCGCTGACCTGAAAGAAGAGATGGTGGCAGATTACATCTACCCAACGCTAAAAACTGGCGCTTACTACGAAGGTAAATACCTACTAGGTACTTCAATGGCTCGTCCAATTATCGCGAAAGCTCAGGTTGAGGTTGCACGTAAAGTCGGTGCAGACGCACTGTGTCACGGCTGTACAGGTAAGGGGAACGACCAAGTTCGTTTTGAAGGCGCATTTGCTGCTCTCGCACCAGACTTACACGTAATTGCACCATGGCGTGAATGGGATCTAGTGAGCCGTGAAGAGTGTCTAGATTACTTAGCTGAACGTAACATCCCTTGTACGGCTTCTCTTACTAAGATCTACTCGCGTGATGCAAACGCATGGCATATATCTACAGAGGGCGGCGTGCTAGAAAATACATGGAACGCACCGGATGAAGATTGCTGGGCTTGGACTGTAGACCCAGAGCAAGCGCCAAACGAATCTGAAACTGTGACGCTTAAAGTTGAAAAAGGTGAAGTGGTAGCGGTTGATGGCGAAACAATGACGCCATACAACGCACTGGTTTACCTAAATGAGAAGGGTGCGAAGCACGGTGTTGGTCGTATCGATATCGTAGAGAACCGTCTTGTTGGCATGAAGTCTCGTGGTTGTTACGAAACTCCAGGTGGCACAATCATGATGGAAGCACTGCGCGCAGTAGAGCAACTGGTTCTTGATAAAGCGGCATTCGAATTCCGTGAAGAGCTAGGTGTTAAAGCTTCTCACCTTGTATACGATGGCCGTTGGTTCACTCCACTATGTAAGTCAATTCTTGCGGCAACAGATGAACTAGCACAAGACGTAAATGGTGAAGTGGTTATCAAACTTTACAAAGGCCATGCAACGGTGACTCAGAAGCGTTCTGACAACAGCCTGTACTCAGAAGAGTTTGCAACCTTTGGTGAAGATGAAGTTTACGACCAAAGCCACGCTGAAGGCTTTATCCGTCTTTACTCGCTATCAAGCCGTATCCGTGCTCTGAATAGCCAAAAGTAATCCGAACAATGAGTTAGTGAGCTAGCCTTTTACGAATAACGGAAGGCTAGCAAATAGACATTATTGTGCAAAGTCCATCCACTATTGATTAGTGAATGGGCTTTTTTCTATCTATTAGTCTAATAAATCAGCTTCGGTTTTTATCATTGAATGGCATATAATTCGCGAATCACGCTGAAAATAAATAATGGATTAAACTATCGGTGAATAAATATGTGAAAATAATGAATCAATACTTTATTTTCATTTTGAATTGCCGTAAGTTTAAACCATCAGAAAAATACTGAATTTTAATCAGAATTATCATTTGCAAAAACAGTGAGCACTGTGCAATTAGGAGATACACAATGGCATTATGGGGCGGTAGATTTACCCAAGCAGCAGACACCCGGTTTAAAGATTTTAACGATTCTCTTCGTTTTGATTACCGATTGGCTGAGCAAGACATTGTGGGCTCAATTGCCTGGTCTAAAGCTCTACTGTCGGTCAACGTATTAACCGAAGAAGAGCAACAGAAGCTTGAGTTAGCGTTGAATGAGCTAAAACTTGAGGTGATGGAAGATCCTGAACAGATTCTACGTTCTGATGCAGAAGATATTCACAGCTGGGTCGAGCAACAACTTATCGGCAAAGTCGGTGACTTGGGCAAAAAACTTCACACTGGCCGTTCTCGTAATGACCAAGTGGCGACAGACCTTAAACTATGGTGTCGTCAGCAAGGTAACCAACTGCTACTTGCATTGGATCGCCTACAAAGCCAAATGGTGAACGTCGCTTCTCAGCATCAAGAAACCGTACTTCCTGGCTACACTCACTTACAACGTGCTCAGCCGGTAACTTTTGCTCACTGGTGCTTGGCTTACGTTGAAATGCTTGAGCGTGATTATTCTCGTTTGAATGATGCGATTAAGCGTCTAGATACATGTCCGCTGGGTTCTGGTGCCCTTGCTGGAACTGCTTACCCGATGGACCGTGAAGAGTTAGCTCACAACTTAGGTTTCCATCGTGCAACGCGTAACTCTCTAGATTCAGTTTCTGACCGTGACCATGTGATGGAGCTGATGTCGATTGCATCTATCTCAATGCTTCACCTTTCGCGTCTTGCAGAAGATATGATTTTCTACAACTCGGGTGAATCGAACTTCATCGAGTTAGCAGATACAGTGACGTCAGGTTCATCTCTGATGCCACAAAAGAAAAACCCAGATGCGCTAGAGCTAATTCGTGGCAAAACTGGCCGTGTGTACGGTTCATTAGCTGCAATGATGATGACTGTAAAAGCTCTGCCTTTGGCGTACAACAAAGACATGCAAGAAGATAAAGAAGGTCTGTTCGACGCTTTAGATACTTGGAATGATTGTATGGAAATGGCTGCTCTTTGTTTTGATGGCATTAAAGTGAACGGCGAACGTACACTTGAAGCAGCGAAGCAAGGTTATGCGAACTCAACAGAATTGGCTGATTACTTAGTAGCGAAAGGCATTCCTTTCCGTGAAGCTCACCATATTGTTGGTGTAACAGTCGTCGCAGCGATTGCTAAAGGCTGTGCATTAGAAGAGTTAACCATCGCAGAGATGAAAGAGTTCTCTGAGGTGATTGAAGAGGATGTGTATGACATCCTGACCATTGAGTCGTGTCTTGAAAAACGTAGTGCGCTAGGCGGTGTATCACCACAACAAGTGGCTTACGCGGTTGACCAAGCAGAGAAGCGTTTATCACAGCGTGATACTTCTATCGTTAAGGTTCGTTCTGCTCGTCTGACCGATATTGAAGCGTTGGAAGGCATGGTGGCCTACTGGGCGAATATGGGTGAAAACTTGCCTCGTTCTCGTAATGAACTGGTGCGTGATATTGGTTCGTTTGCCGTCGCAGAGCATCATGGTGAGGTGACAGGTTGTGCATCACTCTATGTGTATGACTCTGGTTTAGCGGAAATT
Organism: Vibrio sp. 1F169; assembly: GCF_041439605.1. NCBI lineage: Bacteria > Pseudomonadati > Pseudomonadota > Gammaproteobacteria > Vibrionales > Vibrionaceae > Vibrio > Vibrio sp. 1F169. The sequence continues at coordinate 6,461 of NZ_JBGOOI010000030.1, forward strand.
CGTTCGTTAGGTGTTGAAGCTGGTTGGCAAGGCCAAGGGCAGGGCACCGCTATTGTGCAGCACTTGGTTGATAAAGCGCGACAAATGGCCATTAAGAAGGTGTTTGTGCTGACTCGTACCCCAGAGTTCTTTATGAAGCATGACTTTTTACCAACATCGAAATCTTTGCTACCTGAGAAGGTACTGAAAGATTGTGATCAGTGTCCTCGCCAACATGCATGTGATGAAGTGGCGTTGGAAGTGAACTTGGTTGAACAGATTATCGCAAAGGTGAATGTTGCATAAGGCATTGATTTTATGGCACCTAAAAAAAAGATCAAAAATCTGATCTTTTTTGGGAACAAACTAAGAAAAGTCCGGTCTATTAAAGTACCACTGCTTTTTCTTAGAATTTTCTAAGAAAGCCCTAGAATCGATTGGTTCTGGGGCTTTTTTCTATCTGCTGTTTGGGAAGTGAAGATAGGTCGTTAAATCGAAGCACTATCGGGTCATTGAATCGAACATCTAGCCATTATCGTTTATCTAATAAAGTCTCTCTGCTAACGCTTTTTGTTCCTTAAAGGCAGCACGACAAATTTCATTATCCAATGCAACGACAGCAAGCCGCTGAATACGAAAGCGGCCATCATCAAAGCGATGGCATTGATGGTTTTTGGGTCTTCTTTGAAAAACAACCACCATGCTCCCCAACTTAAAATCGACAACACCATCAGCTGATTCATGCAGCGCTGGCAGCGGCCGAGTTTGTTACGGATTTTTTCACTTTTATTGCAATGAATGCATGTCATCTTGGGTTTGATTCGCGTTATGCTTGTTGCCTTGATAATAACACGTCACAAGATATTGGATCACGGTGACACAGAGAGAGAAAGTCGATGATTGAGCGTCAAGAAACCAAACAACGCATGAGCCGTATTGTGAAACACAACGGCACTATCTACCTATGTGGCCAAGTGTGTGCTGATGCAACCAAAGACATCACTGAGCAAACACAAACGATGCTGGATAAAGTGGAAGCCCTACTTGAGCAAGCGGGCAGCGATAAAGAGCACATGCTGTCAGCAACGATTTACTTGAAAGACATGAAAGACTTCCAAGAAATGAACGCAGTATGGGATGCATGGGTTCCTGAAGGTCACGCTCCAGCTCGCGCATGTGTGACTGGCGACATGGCTCGCGAAGCGCTACTTGTTGAGATCTCTGTGATTGCTGCTGAGAAGTAATAGCTAAGTTTTTAGCTACTGGTTATTGCTTCAAGAGATTCCAGATACCTCGTCCCTCGGTTCTGGAATGACGGTTAAGTTTTGGTTTAACTGATGCATCACTTTGGTTTGCTTCAGTTTAGGTGGGTTTTGAAAATCACCGTCATTCCCGGTAGCGACGAAGGAGCGTGGTCGGGAATCTATTATTTGCTCGTTGCCAAAACAAAAAGGAAAGCCAATGGCTTTCCTTTTTAGTATCTAGCAGTTTGCTAACTGCTTAACGGTAGTCTGAGATTAACAACCCGGACCGCAATCCAGACAGTGTTTCACCATCTCTGGACCCAAGTGCAGTTTCGCATTGAGGTCACGTAACGCTGTTCGTACACCTTCTTCGATTACTGGGTGGTAGAACGGCATGTCTAGCATTTCAGAAACCGTCATCTTGTTCTGGTGTGCCCAAGCTAACAAGTGAGCCAAGTGTTCTGCGTTTGGTCCCATCATCTCAGCACCAAGGAAGCGGCCTGTGCCTTGCTCGCCGTATACATGCAGAATACCTTTGTTGCGTAGCATCACTCGAGAACGACCTTGGTTTTCGAAAGACACTTCACCCGTTGCGAAACAGCCACATGTACCTAAGCGTGTGGTGATCTCTTTATACGTTTCACCAACCATTGCGATTTGTGGGTCAGAGAATACTGCCGAGATTTTAGAGCGGCGTAAGCCTGCACGAATCTCTGGGAAGCGACCTGCATTGTCACCTGCAATACGCGCTTGGTCTGCTGCTTCATGCAGTAGAGGCAGTTGGTTACTCGCATCACCAGCGATAAATACTGATGGTAGCGATGTTTGTAGCGTGTAGTGGTCTGCGATTGGCACACCACGTTCATCAAGTTCTAGAGAGGTATTCTCTAAGCCAAGCTTGTCAGTGTTAGGGCGACGGCCTGTTGCTGCCAGTACGTACTCAACGACGTTAGTTTCTAATTCACCTTGTTTATTGATGAACTGGATTTCGACGCGAGCCTCACCCGATTCAATGGCAATGCGCTTCATGCTTTCGATTTTCACGTCGGCATCGAGATAGAACTCTTCATTGAAGGCTTTATCTGCGTAAGCCATGATCTCTGGGTCGGTAACTGGGCCAACTTGACCACCCAAACCGAACAGTTTGGTCTTCACACCTAAGCGGTGCAGTGACTGACCAAGCTCAAGACCAATCACACCAGGGCCAAATACTGCAACCGATTCTGGTAAATCATCCCAGCTAAACACGTCGTCGTTAATGATCAGACGATCACCAAGCTCATTCCAAACGGCAGGGTATGCAGGGCGAGAGCCAGTTGCGATAACAATACGTTTAGCTGTGACAACCGTGTGGTCATCGATTTGTAGCGTGTTGTCATCTAAGAACTTTGCGTAGCCAGAGATCTTGTCTTGCTCTGGAATTTCATCAACACCTTCTAAAACAAAACCAACAAAACGGTCACGTTCAAACTTCACTCGGTCCATTACTTCACGGCCGTTAATCACGATATCACCTTGTGGGTGAACGCCAAAAGCCGGAGCTTTCTCAATTTGGTGTACACTTTCAGCTGCTGCAATAAGCAGTTTAGATGGCATACAACCAACACGAGCACAGGTTGTACCGTAAGGGCCGCCTTCAATCATCACAACACTGTCAGTGTGTGCTTTTGCAGCGCGGTAAGAACCTAAACCTGCCGTACCGCCCCCGATAACTGCTACATCTACATTGACTTGTTTCATAATAATTTTCTCGCAATAGCTAAATTTAGTTTGAACGAACCCCTCCAACTCTGGTGATTTTCTAAGAGTCAGGATTGTGGGTCAGTTTTGTGATTCTGTTTTATTAGGTTTAGCTTGTCGCTCTGCCTTTATTGCTAACTGCTTCTTGTTACTAACTATAGGTTAGTTAAAGACGGGCGAGTCACCAGCTATATTCTTTTTCCCAAAACTCAGATAAGAGTGTTTGGAATAGCTAACCCACAAGAGGGTGGGTTAGCTGATACTTCTAAGCCTATATCGGCGATGAAGCGATTAGCCTAGGAAAGTTTCTAGTTCTTCGCTACCACCGATGTGTTTGCCACCGATGAATACTTGTGGAACCGTTGTACGACCAGAGATTGCACGTAGGCTTACTGTTGTCGCGTCTTTACCTAGTACTACTTCTTCGTAGTTCAAACCTTTGTCGATTAGGTTTTGTTTCGCTTTCATACAGAAAGGACAGCCTGGCTTAGTGAATACTGTGATTGACTCTTGCTCTTTGTGCTCAGGAGCAATGTAGTTAAGCATAGTATCTGCATCAGAAACCTTGAACGGGTCGCCTGGTACGTCTTCTTCGATGAACATTTTTTCTACCACGCCGTTTTTAACCAGCATGCTGTAGCGCCATGAACGTTTGCCGAAGCCGATGTCGTTTTTCTCAACTAGCATGCCCATACCGTCTGTGAAATCACCGTTACCATCTGGGATGAATGTGATTTTTTCAGCTTCTTGGTCTGCTTTCCAAGCGTTCATTACGAATGTGTCGTTTACTGAAACACATAGAATGTCATCAACACCGTTTTCTTTGAATACAGAATGTAGCTCGTTGTAACGAGGTAGGTGGCTTGAAGAACATGTCGGTGTAAACGCACCTGGTAAGCTGAATACGATAACCGTCTTGTCTTTGAATAGCTCTTCCGTCGTTACGTTAACCCATGCATCGCCCTGGCGAGTTGGGAATGTTACTTGAGGGATTGATTGACCTTCTTTAGATGCAAACATATTGATTTCCTTAAATAGTATTTTGAATTTTGTTCTATCAGAGCTTAACGTTTTTCTTTGCTCTGTTTCGTTTCGTTGAGCCCATTATTAGACAAATCCTTTGATAGCTCTAATCGTTTGATGTTATGGTTTTGATAGGTAAATTCTATCAAGAGCATTTTTCTTTTAAATGTTTCTATTAGAACCCTTGTTCTTATTAAAACCTGAGGTAAGAGACTGATCATGAACATTCGTGACTTTGAATACTTGGTGGCGCTCGCAGAGCATAAACACTTCCGAAAAGCGGCAGAAGCGTGCTTTGTCAGTCAGCCGACACTAAGCGGTCAAATACGCAAACTAGAAGATGAAATTGGACTTCAGTTAACCGAGCGTAGTCCAAGGAAGGTAATATTTACAGAATCAGGGTTACAACTTGTTGAACAAGCCAAGCGTATTCTCAATGAAGTGAAAACTTTTAAAGATATGGCGAGTGGACACGGTGAAGCGATGACGGGGCCGATGCACATTGGTTTTATTCCGACCGTTGGCCCTTATATTTTACCTAAGATCATTCCTCATCTTAAAGAGTGCTTCCCCGATCTTGAGCTTTACCTGCATGAAGCGCAGACCCATCAGCTAGTGAGTCAACTTGAAGATGGCAAGCTTGATTGCTTGGTATTGGCTGCAGTTGATGAAACGGCGGCGTTCAAAGAGATTGATGTGTATAACGAACCGTTAAGCGTCGCAGTGCCATGTGATCATGAGTGGGCTAAGCAAGACACTGTCGATATGTTGCAGTTAAATGGACAAACCGTACTTGCACTGGGCGATGGTCACTGCTTACGAGACCAAGCCTTAGGCTTCTGTTTTGCTGCGGGTGCAAAAGACGATGAGCGCTTTAAAGCGACCAGCTTAGAAACGCTGCGTAACATGGTAGCAGCAGGGGCGGGCATTACCTTGCTACCTCAATTGTCTGTACCAAAGGAAAAGCAGAAAGATGGTGTGTGTTACGTTCCAGCGGTGAATCCAACACCTTCACGTCGTATTGTTGTTGCCTACCGACCGGGTTCTCCGTTAAAGGGGCGCTTTGAGCAATTGGCTGAGGCTATCCGAACTCAATTGGAAAAAACAGCTTAACGGCCAAATTCAGATTGTAGGTACAAAGCCGTTTAAATTGTAGATAACAAAAAAGGGTTGATATGAATTCATATCAACCCTTTTTGTTGGTTCATGTTACTTGGTTCAACAAACCCTAATTAGAACAGCTCTTCTACTGCTTCACCTGATGACGTTGAGTAGATGTCATCATTGAAACGTTCAGTAATGTACTCGGTTGGCTCAGTGCCTTTCTCGAAATACTCGAACATTGATGAGCTATCGAACTTGTTGGTCAGTAAGCCAGTTTCACGGTCGATACGAACGCGAACGATATTTTCTGGAAGCTCTTTACGTTGTGCAGGAACACCCGCTAACGCTGTGCCCATGAAATCAACCCATGCCGGCTCTGCTGTTTTAGCGCCCGCTTCTGCACCTGTAATTTGATTCTTACCAAGGTTAGAGTTCGCTTTGGTTCGACCTAGGTTACGGTTGTGGTTGTCAAAGCCAACCCATACCGTTGCAACCATGCCTGGGCCGTAACCGCTGTACCAAGTATCTTTCGAATCGTTGGTGGTACCGGTTTTTCCGCCAATATCGCGACGCTTCAGCGGTTGAGCACGCCAACCTGTACCATTCCAGCCTGTGCCTGCACTCCAGTCACCGCCGCCCCAGATATTGCTGTACATCATTTCACGAACAAGGAACGCGTTCTGCTCAGTGATCACTTGAGGTGCGTACTGTACTTGGGCATCCACATCTTGCTCTGCAAACTCATCAGCCATTGAATCTGAGGTCATAGGCTGTTGGCAATCGTCTTTACACACAACTTTCGGTGTCGCTTGGAATTCAGTCTCACCAAATGGTGTTTCAATGCGGCTGATGTAGAAAGGTTCAACGTAGTAGCCGCCATTCGCAAATACTGAGTAACCTTGAGCTACCTTCATTGGCGTTAAGCTACCCGCACCCAGAGCAATGGTTTCAGAGCGCGGTACTTCGTCAATATCAAAACCAAATCGAGTTAGGTAGTTACGAGTATCATCCAAGCCCACTTCGCGCAGTACACGTACCGCCATTACGTTTTTAGATTGAGCTAAGCCAATACGTAAACGAGTTGGACCCACATAGGTCGGTGGTGAATTCTTTGGTCGCCATGCCGTACCTTGGCTCTTATCCCATTGATTAATAGGCGCATCGTTGATCAGTGAGGCTAGTGTTAAACCTTTTTCAATCGCCGCTGAGTAGATAAATGGCTTGATACCAGAACCCACCTGACGAATAGATTGGGTCGCACGGTTGAATTTGTTGTGTACAAAGTTAAAGCCACCCACCATCGACAATACTGCGCCGTTGTTAGGGTTCATGGCAACAAACGCGGTGTTTGCATTTGGCACTTGGCTTAGTCGCCATACAACCGGTGTTTCAGGTTCAGTTGTTGTTTCTTCGGTAGGCTTTTCAGATACTTCATCGCCTGTTACTGCTTCATGTCGAACCCAAACTTGCTCACCAACAGCCAAAATCTCCTTCGCTTGAGAAGGCGCTGGTCCTTGGCGGTTGTCCGTTAGGAATTTACGTGCCCAGTTCATGCCTTGCCACTCGATAGTGCCTTCGCCTTGGTTCTTAACCCAAACTTGAGCACTTTTCGAATCAACAGCAGTTACAACTGCTGGTACTAAGTCACCATAGGTTGGTTGAGACTTAAGGCGCTTAACGATTTGTTCTTGATCCCAAGTTGATTGCGCCGTTTGCCATAATACTTTTTCAGCACCACGGTAACCGTGACGCTCATCGTAGCCGAGCAGGTTCTTAATCGCGGCTTGGTTCGCTGCTTTTTGCAGTTTTGAATCAACGGTCGTGTAAACCTTCATGCCTGATGTGTAAGCGGCTTCACCATAGCGTTCAACCATCCAAGCTCGTGCAACTTCTGCTACATATGGTGCGCTCAGTTCAATCTCGGCACCGTGATATTTCGAGATAAGTTCTTCACTGCGAGCTTCATCGTACTCCGATTGAGTGATGTATTTTTCGTCTAGCATACGACGTAATACCACGTTACGACGGTTGGTCGCACGCTCAACAGAATAAATAGGGTTCATAGTTGAAGGTGCTTTTGGCATGCCCGCAAGCGTAGCCAATTCACTTAAGGTGAGCTCAGGAAGATCCTTACCAAAATAAACACGCGCTGCTGCGCCGAAACCATATGAACGGTGACCAAGGAAGATCTTGTTTACGTAAAGCTCCATGATTTCTTCTTTACTCAGAAGTTGCTCTATGTGGATCGCAATGAAGATCTCTTTGATTTTACGCATGATCTTTTTCTCATTAGATAAGAAGAAGTTACGCGCAAGCTGCTGAGTAATGGTACTTGCCCCTTGTTTGGCTGAACCGGACATAGCAACCACGAGTGCTGCTCGAGTAATACCAATTGGATCAATACCAGGGTGCTCGTAGAAGCGGCTATCTTCGGTAGCAATCAAAGCTTCAACTAGGTGGCGAGGAATCTCATCATAAGTCACTGGATTACGACGCTTTTCACCAAATTGAGAGATCAATTTACCGTCTTGACTGAAGACTTGCATTGGCGTTTGGAGTTCTACGTCACGCAAAGTGGCAACATCAGGCAACTCTGGTTTTACGTAATAGTAAAACCCGAAAATTGTACTGACTCCAAGAATCATGCAAATCAATGTAAATATGAATAATCGCTTTATGAACTTCACCGGATAATCCCTGATTAGTTAAGGCTGATAAGCAGCAAACCCTTGTACTCTAGGTTAAAAACTTAGCTTTCGTTTATTAACGCTTATTTAACTAATAATCACAACCCCTAGATAATCAACGAAATGCTTGGCACTTCAGGAGCTAGGTCACATGGGTTCATCATTAATTACAGGTATAGATATAAATCATCACAGCATCAAAGCCGTGGTACTAAAACCCGTGGGGGAGTTGTATGCCCTAGTGGGATACAAAGAGCTGCCGATTTCGGACGACATTTTTACAGCTAACCATACTTTGGAGTATCAGAAAACTGTTAAGAAACTTAAAGAACTTAGGAAAGGACTGCCTTTTGGCTGTCGCAACGTCGTCATTTCGGTACCCGATAACACGGTGATCAGCAAAGTACTGCAAATAGAGAGTGACTTAGAAGACAGAGAAAAGGAGTTTTCTATCTATCAAACCTTTGCTCATCAATCTCCCTTTCCTATCGAGGAGCTGAGTTTAGATTTTGTAAAGCTGGAAGACAAACGATTTGGTAAAGGATCGACAAGTAGCTATCAGATATATGCGACTCGTAAGGAAGTTGTAGACAGTCGAGCGGATGCTTTAAATAAAGCCGGATTTAAACCTGTTGTCGTCGACACCCAAGCACATGGTCTGCTCAATATTTGGCAGTTGGCTTCACGCCTTTATCCTGAAAAAAGTAACTGGTTGCTGGTGGACGTGGGAGTTGACCAAACGTCGTTAGGCATTATCCCGCAGGATTCAGCACCTTTCTATAAAGACATCGCCTTTGGTACTCAAGATCTTCGCGGTACTGACAGCCCGAGTTATACAGAAGGTGTTTTCGGCAACGCAGAGGACACACATCGGTTTATTGTTAATTTGGTTGAAAAGCTTAAGCGACAATTGCAACTCTATTCCTCAGTGAATGCACTTGAGCCGATATCCGGGATCTGGCTGATGGGCGAAGGAGCCAGCATTCCGATGGTAGTTGAAGATCTAGAGCGCCATTTTCAGATGAGTTGTGAATCGCTCAATCCTTTATCGTTATTTGAGAACAAGGTGGCGAAGCGGCACCAACTGCCGATGAACTGGCAACATTTCGGCATTGCCGCGGGTATGGCGATGAGTGGACTCAAGTGGCAAGGAGAGAAGCATGTTGCATCAAATTAACCTGTTGCCGTGGCGTGATGAGATTCGCGCTCAGCACAAGAAGCGTTTTATCCACCTAGTCATTCTTGGCGTCATCATTGCACTTACAGGGCAATGGGCGGTTGGTCACTATTTTCAGGGTCAACAAGCCAAACAGCAAGCTCGCCTCAATTATCTTAATCAATACATTGCCGAGCTCGACCGACAAATTCAATCGTTAAAAGTTGCAGAACAAGAACACAAAGCCATTCTGACTCGACTTGATGTCGTGGAGTCGTTACAGCTTGGCCGCAATAAGACCACTGACTTTATGAACTTGATGCCGGAGCTGATTCCTGAGGGCGTGTATGTCGACAAGATAAAGATGAATGGTAAGGAGATTGAGATGGCAGGTATCAGCGACAGTACGGCTCGCCTCGCCACAATGTTGGACAATCTAGAGCGTTCTGATTCTCTTAAAGGGGTCGAGATGCACTCTATTATCCATAACCGAAAACGCTTCAATAAAGAGTTTCAGACCTTCAAGGTCTCTTTTGTGTTTAGCCCTGTTTCTTTAGAAAACACAACCGCAGAGAGCGCAACCGCGAGCAGAAAAGAGAAGGGGGCAAATCATGGCTAACCTTCAAAGTAGGATTAGCTGGCAAAATAGTGTGAGCTTGCAAGATCTCGATGCTGATGAGATCACCGAATGGCCGTTGTTGCCCCAACTGCTCGTTATTCTGTTGCTGATGATATTAATCCAAGGTGTCGGGACTTGGCTGTATTTGCTGCCTTTAGACGATGAACTGCAGCAGATGAAGCAGCAAGAGCAGACTTTGAAAGCAACGTTAAGGATAAAAGCGAACAAGGTTGCGGCTTTGCCTAAGCTTCAGAGTCAGTTGGATGAGCTAACCAGTCGCTACGACTATCTGTTAGAACAACTACCCGTTCAAAAGGAGCTCGCCAGTATGTTGGCCTCAGTGAATGAACTTGGTTTGGATAATGCGCTGACCTTTACGCGCATTGATTGGGGGCAAAAGCAGAACAAGGAATTCCTCTATCGGTTACCCCTCAATATTGAGCTAACCGGTGATTACCACGAGATTGGCGATTTCTCCGCGGCCATCGCGAAACTGCCGCGCATTATTAGCTTCGATGATGTGAATTGGCAGCGAGTCAGTCAAGAAAGTAGCACGCTACATTTCAGGGTTCGAGCTTACACCTATCAGTTTAAATCGGAGGTGAATGATGAAATTCAGTAGCGCCCTTTTGTCCCTATTGTTACTGCTTGTGCTTTCAGGCTGTAAATCCAATCAGGATTCGTTAGAAGATTTTGTGAGGCAAGTTGAAGCTAAGGCGAGAAAAGAGGTAGAAAAACTTGTCCCAGAAACGGAGTTCTTAGCCGCAACTTATCAACGCCACGCCTTTCGCCCTCCCTTTGAACTTCCTAAAGAAGCCATGGTTCAAAATCAACCCTTGGTGAAGAAAGATTGTTGGCAGCCGAACGCTCGCTCTCGTATTGGCAAGCTAGAAAAATACCCGCTGAGTAAGCTGCGTTTAAGAGGCGTAATGGGCAGTGGAACAAGCGTTTCAGGGTTAGTACAAACCCCAAAAGGGAACGTGGTCAATGTGAAAAAAGGTCAGTTTATTGGCTTAAACAATGGTCGAGTTACTAAGGTGACGAGCCAGTATGTACAGATTAATGAAACTCTTCCAGATGGTTTAGGTTGTTGGCATAAACGCAACGTTAGGCTCGCTCTGAAGTAAACCAATGTCACATGATGTGGATATGAGATGTAAATATGATTAAAGGAATAAGTGGATTAGTGAGCAAGGCTCTACAAGGTTTTGCTGTGTCTGTGATGTTGGTGGTTAGCGTGTTCAGCTATGCCGAGAGCTTGCCAAATCAATTGGAAAATATTGATTTTAGGGTCAACAAGGAGAAAGACGCCGTCATCATTATCGAATTGGCAACCAGCACTGCTGTGGTGGATGTTCAACGTGCTCAGGAAGGTTTAAGTATCGAGTTACTCAATACTCAGGTGAATGACGATAAGCTTTACCTCCTGGATGTGAAGGACTTCGCGACCTCAGTTGAAGGTATTGAGGTGTATAAGGAAACGCCCAGTACGCGATTGTTGGCAACGATCGCTGGTGACTATCAATATGAATACAACTTAAAAGGTCGCTTTATTGAGGTAATGATCAGTAGGCCTACTATTGATGAAGTGACAATAGAGAAAAATGTTTTAGAAAAAGAAGGCAAGGTGATATCGATTAACTTCCAAGATATCCCTGTACGTAATGTTTTGCAGCTTATTGCTGATTACAACGATTTCAATCTCGTTGTTTCTGATTCAGTCACGGGTAATCTGACTTTACGTTTAGATGGTGTGCCTTGGCAGCAAGTTCTCGACATTATCTTGCAAGTTAAGGGGTTGGATAAGCGTGTTGATGGCAACGTTATCTTGGTGGCACCTAAAGCTGAGCTCGACCTTAGAGAGCAACAAGCGCTAGAGAAATCTCGTTTGGAAGAAGAGCTAGGTGAACTCAAGTCGGAAATCATCAAGATTAACTTTGCCAAAGCCACCGACATTGCCGACATGATTGGTGGGGAAGGGGCGGTAAGCATGTTGTCCGAGCGAGGCTCGATTACCATTGATGAGCGAACTAACTCCCTGTTGATCCGTGAATTGGAAGAAAACATTGCGGTGATACGAGGCATTATTGAATCGCTAGACATTCCCGTGAAGCAAGTTCAGATAGAAGCACGTATTGTCACTGTTACTGAGGGTAATCTTGATGAACTAGGAGTGCGTTGGGGCGTTTCCTCGACTAACGGAAGCTTCAAAGTTGGCGGCTCGATAGAGGGCAACCATCCATCGCAAATTACGCCGTATGACGACAATGGTGGGAATAGTGCGATTGACGATTTCCTCAACGTTAATTTAGGAGCAACTTCCCCGAGCGCGTCGAGTATTGCGTTTCAGGTAGCCAAGCTGGGTTCTGATACCTTGCTTGATCTTGAATTGTCAGCACTGCAACAAGAATCGAAAGCAGAGATTATTTCTAGCCCACGCTTAATTACCACCAATAAAAAACCCGCTTATATTGAGCAAGGTACTGAAATCCCTTATTTAGAGTCTTCTTCAAGTGGTGCTACTTCAGTCGCATTTAAGAAAGCGGTATTGAGTCTCAAGGTGACTCCGCAGATCACACCCGACAATCGTTTGGTATTGGATTTGAGCGTGACTCAAGATAGGCCGGGGCAAGTGGTGAAAACCGGCACCGGTGAAGCTGTCGCTATTGATACGCAAAGAATTGGGACGCAAGTGCTTGTTAATAATGGTGAAACGGTCGTGTTGGGTGGTATTTTTCAACACAGTGTGAGCAGCCAAGTTGATAAAGTTCCACTGTTAGGGGACCTTCCTGTTCTTGGCGCATTGTTCCGTCGTAGCTATGAAAATGTAGGCAAAAGTGAACTACTTATTTTTGTTACACCTAAAGTTGTGATTCAGTAATGAGCAATTAGATTAAAAATAAAGTTGCATTAGTGGCACCTAACCTTGATAATTTCGGGTCTTATCACGAATTATCTGTGAGGAATCGGTGCCACGGGCCTTTTAATTTCAGTACTTGTACTGACCTACCTTGTGGCGATGTCATTGAATTAACGTTGTAAATTACTGCTAAAAACATGGCTGAGAAACGCAATATTTTTCTTGTTGGCCCAATGGGCGCCGGCAAAAGTACAATTGGTAGACACCTAGCTTCCCAACTTCATATGGAGTTTCTAGACTCTGACACTGTGATCGAAGAGCGCACTGGCGCAGACATCGCATGGGTTTTTGATGTTGAGGGCGAAGATGGTTTCCGTAAGCGCGAAGAATCTGTAATCAACGATCTGACAGAAGAACAAGGTATTGTTCTTGCGACAGGTGGTGGTTCAGTGCTGAGCAAAGAAAACCGTAACCGTCTATCTGCACGAGGCATTGTTGTATACCTAGAGACAACAATTGAAAAGCAACTTGCTCGCACTAACCGCGACAAGAAACGCCCTCTACTTCAAACAGACAACCCGCGTGATGTGCTAGAAGATCTAGCTGTATCTCGCAACGCACTATACGAAGAAGTGGCGGACTACACAGTTCGTACTGACGACCAAAGTGCAAAAGTGGTAGCCAACCAGATCGTAAAAATGCTAGAAGAACGTTAAGTTCATTTTTCGGAGAGCAAACCCATGGAACGGATTACGGTCAATCTAGCTGAGCGTAGCTACCCTATCTCTATTGGCGCCGGGTTATTTGAAGACCCGGCGTACCTTTCTTTTTTATCAGGTAAGCAGAAAGTTGTTGTTATCAGTAATGTGACAGTAGCGCCTCTTTATGCTGATAAAATTTTATCGCTATTGGATCAAGTCGGCTGTCAGACATCTCTTTTAGAGTTGCCAGACGGTGAGCAATACAAAACACTTGAAACGTTCAACTCAGTGATGAGCTACATGCTTGAAGGAAATTACAGCCGCGATGTGGTGGTGATTGCTTTGGGTGGTGGTGTTATCGGTGATTTGGTCGGTTTTGCTGCCTCTTGCTACCAGCGCGGTATTGATTTCATTCAAATCCCGACGACCCTTCTTTCTCAAGTGGACTCCTCTGTAGGTGGTAAAACTGCAGTGAACCATCCCCTTGGCAAGAATATGATCGGCGCTTTTTACCAACCAAAATCTGTCATCATCGATACTAACTGCCTATCAACGCTTCCAGAGCGTGAGTTTGCAGCGGGTATGGCTGAGGTGATCAAATACGGCATCATTTACGATGAAGCCTTTTTTGGCTGGTTGGAACAGAATCTAGAGAAACTGTATCAACTTGATGAAGACGCACTGATTACCGCGATTGCTCGTTGTTGTGCAATTAAGGCTGAAGTGGTTGCTATCGATGAAAAAGAGTCAGGAATCAGAGCGTTATTGAACCTAGGTCATACATTTGGTCATGCGATTGAAGCAGAACTAGGCTATGGTAATTGGCTACATGGTGAAGCTGTGTCGTCAGGCACTGTAATGGCAGCAAAAACCGCCCAATTACAGGGACTGATTTCTCAGCAGCAACTTGAGCGAATTATTTCTATACTCAAGAATGCGAAACTACCAATCCATACGCCAGAAAGCATGTCTTTTGAAGACTTTATGAAGCACATGATGCGCGATAAAAAAGTGCTGTCTGGTCAGTTGCGTCTGGTATTACCAACAAGTATTGGTACTGCTGAAGTGGTTGCTGATGTACCTCAAGACATCATTAAACAAGCGATTGATTTCTGCCGTACTCTTTAAATTCGGTTGTGAGGTTGCCTAGCTAAAAGTTAGGCAACTGAAGCGCTTTACAGATCGAACTTATCAGTAGGGATCCCCAATGAGTTTGGCTCATGATTTAAGAGTATTGGAGTTAGAGTCTCAAGTTGAGTTGCTAGAGCGTTTACAGCTTTTAACTAACTTTGGTTCAAACTTTGTAAATGTTGCTGGTAAAACGGGTTCTGGCCGATCTTGGTTAGCTCAGCGTTATCTTGAAGCATGGTCGACAGAAAAAAATCAGTGTTTACTGCTTTGTCACCCAAGCCAAGACGATCAACAGCGCCGCGCACTTATTCTTAGTCAGATTGTTTCTGACCCACTCTTTAATCAACATGATTCTTTATCTGATAGCCTTGCTAGGTTACTGGATGGAGATACGTGTAATGTGCTTATTGTCATTGATGACGCCCACCGATTGTCTGAGCTACTGGTATCAGAATTATGGATGTTGGTACTTGAATCTCAATCAAACCCTCAATGGACGATTAATATCGTTCTGTTCTCGCAAACTGGTCACCTAGACACGCTATTAACACGACTTAGTTACGGTCAGCCGCACAAACCTATCGCCCTTGAGATCGATGATCTTTCGCAACCAGAAGCTGAACATTTCTTTGAGTCACTGGTGATTCGATATGTCGATGATGAGTCAGAATCTCGGGTGCGAAATGCATTTAAAAAAGCGCAACCTTTGCCCGGTGAGCTAATGGCCTTAGGAGAATTGAAAGTGGAAAAAAGGATTATTATTCGCTCAATCATTGGTTCACCTATCAATATTGCGATTGTGGTGGCGTTGTTGTTGCTTGTTATCGGCGGCGGTTACTGGTGGATGTTTAATCAACCAACGCCTGACGATAAAGCGCAATCTATTATCGCCCCTATTGAGCAGACAGTTATTCCAACGTTGGAAGTGGAAAATGCAACTGAGCAAGCCACAATCGACGGAACTGTCGATTCTGAAGCCGAAGTTGATATGAGTTATCAAGGTGCTGACGATGACAGCTCTTCTCTGCCGCCGGTCGTGGTTGAAGAGACAGCCAGTGTTGGTCAGGTAGAACAAGATCAGCAACGTGTGGTGATCACCTCTGATGTGGTCGATGCTTTGCTTGATGATAAACCTGAGAGTGTTGATACCAGTGCAATTGAAGCTGTAGTTGAAGAAAAGACAGATGCAGTCGTTATCCCGCAGCCTGATGTTGTGGAACGTGAGTCATTGCCGGCAACGAATGAAGGTTCAGAGCTAACACAATCAGCACCTCCGACAAAAAAAATCACATTCTCATTTGCACGCGAAGAGCTACAAGCTATCTCGCCGCGCGCTTATACCCTGCAGTTGAGTGCGATGACATCATTGGAAGATGTACAATCTTTCATTGAAGAGTATGAGCTTGAGAATAAGGTTCGTATTTACCCAACACTTCGTAACGACACCAAGTGGTTTATTATCACTTATCAAGATTACCCAACGATTCAAGTGGCGCGAGATGCGGCAAGTGCGTTATCAAAACCACTTCAACAGTTGGAACCTTGGGCAAAATCGATGAATCAAGTGCATCGAGAGATAGAACGTGCGAAATAACCCTGAGCTTAGCCTCAAAATATGTTACATTCCGCAGCCTTATTTTTGAGTTGATAGATAGAGCAGTAAATGAAAAAGCAGCGTGCCTTTCTAAAATGGGCTGGTGGTAAATATGGCCTAGTTGAAGACATCCAACGTCACCTGCCACCTGCTCGTAAATTGGTAGAACCGTTTGTCGGTGCCGGATCAGTATTTCTGAATACTGATTTTGAACAGTACCTACTTGCAGATATTAATCCTGATCTTATCAACCTATACAATCTACTTAAAGCCGATCCTGAAACCTATATCACTGAAGCGAAGCGTTGGTTCTGTCCGGAGAATAACCGTAGAGAAGTGTTCTTAGATGTTCGCGCTGAGTTCAATGGTACAGATAACGTTATGTATCGCTCGTTAGCTTTCTTGTACATGAACCGATTTGGCTTCAATGGCTTGTGTCGTTACAACAAGAAGGGCGGTTTTAACGTTCCGTTTGGTTCTTATAAAAAACCTTATTTCCCTGAAGCCGAGCTAGAGTTTTTTGCTGAGAAAGCGAAAAAAGCCACCTTCGTCTGTGAGGGATACCATGAAACTTTTAGCCGCGCGCGTAAAGGCTGCGTGGTTTACTGTGATCCTCCATACGCACCGCTGTCGAACACGGCTAACTTTACCTCTTACGCAGGTAATGGTTTTAGCTTAGATGACCAAGCTGCACTGGCGGATGTCGCTGAAAAAGCAGCGATGGAACGCGATATTCCTGTCTTGATTTCAAACCATGACACCACCTTAACGCGTCGTTTATACCATGGTGCGGAACTGAACGTGGTAAAGGTGAAGCGCACCATTAGCCGTAATGGCGCAGGGCGCAATAAAGTTGATGAGTTACTGGCGCTTTTCCATAAAGAGAAAAACCAGCAACCCGCTTCAACAGAATTGTCGTAGTCAGCATAATCCTCGAACTCATTAAATTGAGTGACCCACGGGTACTTTCTTAAACTAATCTTTCGAACTGCTAGGATCTGCTTAGGTGCTTAGGTAGAATTGCACACCAAATAGTCTTGGGATTGAGTCTTGTACTTGTGTATGAGAGGTCACAAGGCGGTGATATTCGCAATTTACTCACTCTTAAGAGGTTTGGTATGAAAGATTTTCTAATCGCTCCATCGATTTTGTCTGCAGATTTTGCTCGTCTTGGTGAAGACGTTGAAAAAGTACTCGCAGCCGGTGCCGACGTTGTGCACTTCGATGTGATGGATAACCACTACGTACCTAACCTGACTTTTGGTGCACCGATCTGTAAAGCATTGCGAGACTACGGCATCACAGCTCCTATCGATGTTCACCTAATGGTTAAGCCAGTAGACAGCATCGTACCTGAGTTTGCTAAAGCCGGCGCATCAATGATTACCTTCCACGTTGAAGCGTCTGAGCACGTTGACCGCACTCTACAGTTAATCAAAGAACACGGCTGTAAAGCGGGTGTCGTACTTAACCCAGCCACGCCACTTTCTTGCCTTGATTACATCTTAGATAAAGTCGATATGATTCTACTAATGTCGGTGAACCCAGGCTTCGGTGGTCAATCTTTCATTCCTCACACTCTTGATAAGCTGCGCGCAGTTCGTAAACTTATTGACGAATCAGGCCGTGATATCCGTCTTGAAATTGATGGCGGCGTGAAGGTAGATAATATCCGTGAAATCGCAGAAGCGGGCGCAGACATGTTTGTTGCAGGTTCCGCTATCTTCAATCAACCAGATTACAAAGAAGTGATTGATGAGATGCGTGCAGAGCTTGCAAAAGTAAACGCATAATCGTAAAACTACAGATAGATTGAATATTAAGGGGCTAATTGGCCCCTTTTTTACGTCTTGGAGCTCAACTCATAAGGCGAACATAATAAATAGGAAAGTAAGATGTCATTAAGCTCAATAAAACTGATTGCCTTTGATTTGGATGGAACCTTGTTAGATAGCGTACCTGATTTGGCTGTCGCTGCGGACCAAGCTTGTCAGGAGTTGGGATTCCCTTCTGTGAGTGAAGAACAAGTTCGTGACTATGTTGGTAATGGTGCTGACGTGCTTATCGGTCGCTCATTAAGTCGTGACTTAACCGTGGATCCGAACTTAGAACCAGAGCTGCTGAAAAAAGCACGTATCTTGTTTGATGATTTCTACGAGCAGGGCGGCCACAAGCTCAGCCATCTCTACCCATCAGTAAAAGAGACGTTGGCAGAGCTGCACAAAGCGGGCTTTACTATGGCATTGGTCACTAACAAACCATCGAAGTTTGTGCCAGACGTTCTCGCGCAACACGGTATTGATAAGTACTTTGTCGATGTACTTGGCGGTGACTCTTTCCCTGAGAAAAAACCGAACCCAGTCGCGCTGAACTGGCTGCTAGAAAAGCACAATGTGAAAGCAGAAGAGATGTTGATGGTTGGTGACTCAAGCAACGACATTAAAGCCGCGAAGAATGCAGGTTGTCACTCGTTTGGTCTGACTTATGGCTACAATCACGGTGAATCTATCTCTGCCTCTAACCCTGACTATGTCGCAGACAACATTGCGCAATTACTCGATGTTGTTCTAGTTTCAGCATAAAGCGGACAAAAGTTAGCTAACCCACTAGCAAAATACTTATCAATGAGTACACTGGATAAGCCGCGCAGAAAGAGCTGTGCGGCTTTCTATTTTAAAGTTAAGAAGCTAAGTTTTTCAGATACTAGGTTAAGAAACTAAGTTAACGAGCTTAGCTACAAGCAAAGGAATTAAAACCATGAGCAAGCCCATCGTATTGAGTGGTGTTCAACCATCTGGTGAACTAAGTATCGGTAACTACTTGGGTGCTCTACGTCAATGGCAACAGATGCAAGATGATTACGATTGCCAATACTGTGTTGTAGACCTTCACGCAATTACGGTTCGCCAAGATCCGAAAGCACTGCACGAAGCGACTCTAGACGCATTAGCAATCTGTCTTGCTGTCGGTGTTGATCCAAAGAAGAGCACGCTATTTGTTCAGTCACACGTACCAGAGCATGCTCAACTTGGTTGGCTTCTTAACTGTTACACGCAAATGGGTGAACTGAGCCGTATGACTCAGTTTAAAGATAAGTCTGCGCGTCACTCAAATGATGTAAACGTAGGTTTATACGACTACCCGGTGTTGATGGCTGCAGACATTCTGCTTTACGGCGCTCACCAAGTACCTGTAGGTAGCGACCAGAAACAGCACTTAGAGTTGGCGCGTGATATCGCAACTCGCTTTAACAACATCTACGGTCCTGAAACGCCAATCTTCCAAGTACCTGAACCTTACATTCCAACAGTGAATGCACGTGTAATGAGCCTGCAAGATGCGACGAAGAAGATGTCTAAGTCGGATGACAACCGTAAGAACGTGATTACTCTGCTAGAAGAGCCTAAGTCGATCATCAAGAAGATCAACAAAGCGCAAACCGATGCAGAAACGCCACCACGTATTGCCCACGATTGGGAAAATAAAGCGGGTATCTCTAACTTAATGGGTCTTTATTCAGCTGCGACGGGTAAAACGTTTGAAGAGATCGAAGCGCAGTACCAAGGCGTTGAAATGTACGGTCCGTTTAAGAAAGATGTCGGCGCTGCACTGGTTGAGATGCTTGAGCCAATTCAAGCTGAATACCACCGTATCCGTGCTGACCGTGCTTACATGGACGCAGTAATGAAAGCCGGTGCTGAAAAAGCCTCTGAGCGTGCTGCAGTAACACTGAAAAAAGCATACGAAGCAGTAGGTTTTGTTACTCGCCCATAGGGTGAACTAAAACGACTCGTTTAAACATTTCAGCCCAAAGTAGACTCTGTTTACTTTGGGCTTTTTATTGCCCGCTCCATTTACCTTCCCAGTAAATCTCTTGTTTGAATTGATAATTTAAGCATTATCTAGCTAACACATTCATCATACTAATGCTGTGCAGGTGATCTTATTTGGTATCCTCAAGCTTTATAAAGTCACTCTTGTTTCTATATATGTTGGAAATATAAAACGTGCCAAACAATTGATGATTCCAAAGTGATAAGTTCCTCATTTTCTTGCTAACTGACTTATTCCTTACATAAATAAACCGGATAGTTACCACAAAATACATGACTGCCCTTAGATGGCAGTAACTATAAATCGATGAACTCAGGTGAAACGGATGGCTCTTTTACACAAACCTTCATTGCTAGCAGTGGCAATTGGTAGCTTGCTAACCACAAGCGCACACGCTGATTTGTTTATTTCACAATATGTGGAAGGCGGCAGCTATAACAAAGCGGTTGAGATTGCCAATAACGGCGATAGCAGCATTAATTTAGATGGTTACTCGTTGGCGAAGTCTGCGAATGGTAACGGAGCATGGGGTGCCACTTTACCTTTAGACGGCCACATTTTAGCGCCCGGTGAAGTTCTTGTGGTTGCGCACACCAGTGCAAGTGACGAAATTAAAGTGGCGGCTGATATTCTTAACGCGTCGATTGCTAATCACAATGGTGACGACCCGCTGGCTATCTTGAATTCAGATGGTTCGGTGCACGATGTTGTCGGTTTGATGGGCGATGTGGACTGGGGTAAAGATGTTACTTTGGTTCGTGCTAAACAAACACCTTCTGCGACGTTTGATGCTTCGCAATGGGTATCGTTACCTAAGGACAGTATTGAAGGGCTAGGTTCACTAGACAATGTAGAGTTGCCTGACGCGTTTGCCTGTACACAAGATGGCTCTGCTCCTGTATTCACGACTATTCAAGAGATCCAAGGTGAAGGCGCAACATCACCGTTCATTGATGGCTATCCATACATCACTGACGATGAATACTTCGTCAAAGGTGTGGTAAGTGCAGTCACTACTGGCATAACCAAAGGTTTCTACCTGCAAGCGCTTGATGACGACTTCAATTCAAGCACTTCTGAAGGCCTATTTATTCACACCAATCAATCGAGTTCAGAACTGGCTGCGGGCGATGTAGTGTGTGTGAAAGGTAAGGTTCAAGAGTATTACAGTCATACTCAGCTTAAAGTTGAAAACAACCAATGGCTTAAGCAGGGCGAGCAACAAGCGCCTGAAGCGACAGCAATTGAAGCCTTAGACAGTGACGAGAACTTCGCTGTAACGCTTGAACGCCATGAAGGCATGTTGGTGAAAACAACCGAAGCGCTTGATATGCGTGTAACGCGTACCTTTGGTTATGACTACGCAGGTCGTCGTAACAACATGGTACTGGCACATGAGCGTATTAACATGCAGCCGAACCAGTTATCTGCAGCTGGCTCTGAAGATGCGAAACAGCAAACTAAAGATAACGCAGATCGTCGTCTTTTTGTTGAAACTGATCAAAAAGCCGGTGACGGACAGGTTCCTTTCTATCCAGACTTTGGCCGTACCGATATTGACCAAGATGGTTCAACAGAAGACTACATCCGTATTGATGACACCATTGTTGGCCTAGAAGGCGTGCTGACTTACAGCTACGGCGAGTATCGCTTAGTGACAACCAACCAGATCTCGGCTGAGAACTTTGTACGTAATGACCCACGTACTGACAAGCCTGATATGGATGAAGGTGATCTACGTATCGCGACCTTCAACGTATTGAACTACTTTAACTCTCCATTTGGCGGTGACGCGAACCAACACGGCAACAACCGTGGCGCGAACACCATCACTGAGTTTGAGATGCAGCAAGAGAAGATTGTGAACGCGATTCTTCGTCTAGATGCCGACATCATTGGTTTGATGGAAATTGAGAACAACGGTTTTGGTGAAGGCTCTGCCATTCAGCAGCTTGTAAACCAACTGAATGATCGCATTGAGCGTAAGAAAGACCGTTATACCTTTGTGGCCGTGGACTCTAACGAAGATGGCGCAACCGACGAGATGGACTCGATTGGTACTGACGTCATTACAACAGGTGTTATCTACCGTAAGAAAGTGGTTAAGCTTAAAGACAGCCGTGTTATCGCGATGCCAAGCCAACAAGCACCAGAAGTGTTAGACGATTCTGGCAAGGTGATTGAAGACGGTAAGAACTACCAACGTGACTCATTGGCGCCAACTTTTAAAGTCAAAGGCACTAAAGAGAAACTGACCGTTGCGATTAACCACTTTAAATCGAAAGGTTCTAAGTGTTGGGAAGATGCAGCCCCTGTCGAACAGGGCGGTCAAGGTGGCGTTGATGCCGACAAGCAAGGTTCATGTGAGAACTTCCGTGTTGCAGCTGCGGTTGCATTGGGTGAAGCGCTAGACGGCATCAAAGGCCATAAAGTGATTCTGGGTGATATGAACTCGTACGGCATGGAAGACCCAATGCTGGTACTGACGGATTACTCTGAAGAGAAATACGGTAAGCAAATCAAAGCGGCGCGTAACACCTACATTGACGGTGTCGAGCAGTTTGGTGATAACGGTGCGGTGATTACTAAGAACTACGGCTACATTAATGCCGTGGCTCAAAAGCACCCAGACAGTTGGAGCTACTCATACAATGACGAAGTTGGCGCTTTGGATCATCTGTTGATCAGCGACAGCCTGAAAGACATGGTGGTGGATGCGACTGACTGGCACATCAATGGCGGTGAATCGAAGCTGCTTGATTACAACGAAGAGTACAAAGGTGATTTGCCGAAGTACCAAGATCACTTCCGTTCATCGGATCATGATCCGGCAGTTCTTGAGCTTAAAGTCGGAGGTTCGTTTGGTTTCGGTGCACTGATGTCATTGTTTGGCTTAGCAATGTGGCGTCGTCGTAAGTAATAAGGCTTTTTGAGTCATAATAAACCGCTACCTATAGGTAGCGGTTTATATTTTAGCTACTCATTGATACCAATCGTAGTAAATAACTGTTCACCCTAGCTTGTTAAAAATCTAGATAACGTCGTTAGATTTTTTGATTGTAGAATAACTACTTATCAAAAAAATCCGCCTTATTCTCAAGCTTTTTTCCTGCGCTATTTTTGAACACTTGCTTACTGTGATTGGTATGATTCCATCTTTTCAAGGTCGTATTGGCGTATTTGTACCGCTTTTTCCAGTGATACCGGTTTTGAAAATAAGTACCCTTGGACAATGTCACATCCATATTGTTTCACATATTCTAGTTGTTCAATGGTTTCGACACCTTCAGCGACGGTTCTTGTTCCTGTAGACCGCCCAATTGCGACAATGCTTTTTAATAGTTCATGAGCGGTATTCGATTCTGAAAGTTGCCAAATAAAGCTACGATCTATTTTAATTTCATGAATAGGAAGTAATGACAAATACTTCAACGAAGAGTACCCAGTACCAAAATCATCTAAGGCCAAGTGAAACCCTTTACTACGAAGTTGATACGCAACTTTTGCTACCTCTTCCGGATTTTTTAGCATGATGCCTTCGGTGGCTTCTAGGCATATATGGGATGGGTTTATACCGTAGCGCTCTGTTATTTTAATGATATTTTCAGCAAAGTTTGTTTCACCAATTTGAACTGGTGATAAGTTCAGTGCCAGTAAAATAGGAGCATCGTCTGGAAAATCGAGTTCTGAATACTGTTGGTAGGCTAATTCAATAAGATACCAACCTAATGCGCGTATGTGACCACTGACTTCAGCGACGGAGATAAATTCATCAGGGTAAACGTTACCCAATGTTGGGCTTTTCCATCGAGCTAGCGCTTCGATTCCCCATAACCTTCCAGACTGTAAGCAATACTGAGGCTGATAATCTAAATAAATTTCTCTTCTTTCTATAGCGGTAAGTAAATTGTCTTCAATCAGAAACTTACGTTGATTTTTCGCAGAGGTTTTTGATGAGAAAATAGCACAGTTTGCTTTGCCTTCTGATTTCACAGAATGGAGCATAATATCAGAGCTTGCGAGTAACTCATCGACAGTGCGCCCGTGATCGGGATACAAGGCGGCACCTAAGCTAAAACTGATATCAAATTCATGCTCAAAGCATTGATACTTGGTCGCAAGTTCATCATGAAATAGTTTCATGACGCTTTCTGCCTGTTTTAGGCTGTTTAGATCAGGGAAAGTAACAATAAATTCATCACCTCCGAACCGGAACACTTCTGAAAAATTAGGGCATACTTTTTTAAGCGTTTGAGATATCTGTATTAAGAGTTCGTCCCCAACACTGTGTCCGTAGTAGTCGTTGATGTTTTTAAAGTTATCTACATCAATAAAACAGACAAGAAATTTATCATCATCTGATTGAGTTTTGGCCAGCTCTTTCTCCATATAGACTTCAAAAAAGTGTCGATTAAAAAGCCCAGTCAGTTGGTCATGATTAGCAAAGTGATTCAGCGTGCTGTTTGCAGTACAGAGCTTTTCAAAGTCAGATTGAATTTCAGCTTGATAAGATTCAAAGCGACGAGAAACTAGAGTGCTTACATAATATGAGAGTAGTCCGACTAATAGAACGACTATGCTATACATGAGTGCTAAGCGATTGAGCTCATCATTTCTTTTTTCAATCAACTCGGCATTTTTTTTAGTTACAAGTCTTTCTAATGCAGTGACACTAAAGCTCGCGCCTATCGTCCAGCCCCAAGTACTATTTTTGATGACATAACTAAGGTTTTCTAACGAGTGATTGTCGGCAGCTAAGTGTCTAACATAGACATCCGATTGTTCCAACAGCGCGACTGCTTGAGTGCGGAAGTGTATGTTTTGAATGTTATGGATATTAGTGTCAATAAAGCTAGGGGGTGGTATGAGCTAGCACATCGCCTTTAGTGTCGATAACGTAGAAGTTACTCTGTTGACCAATTTGAAGCTGACTTAACCATTCGAGCACGTCACTTTGAATGTCTGCCTGGACATCTGTAATA
Organism: Vibrio sp. 1F169; assembly: GCF_041439605.1. Classification (NCBI taxonomy): domain Bacteria; kingdom Pseudomonadati; phylum Pseudomonadota; class Gammaproteobacteria; order Vibrionales; family Vibrionaceae; genus Vibrio; species Vibrio sp. 1F169. The sequence goes on from NZ_JBGOOI010000030.1 coordinate 31,115, forward strand.
AAGTCACTTGTACCTATGTACCAATTATATGGCGAGAAATTGACAATATAGCCGATTTTTTCATACTGTTTTGCGAATGTATTCGGCTTTATAAACCACCATTTATGAAAGCCTTCCTTTTCTTTAATTGCTTTCTTGGTTAATTCCTGAGCAATAAAGTGTCCTTTAGCATCTTTATAGTCCCATCGGGAAGCTCCTTGGGAGCTAGGAAATATAGGGTGGAAAATAACAGTCCCATCATGGTGGTAAATAAAAGGGTAACCACGACCGTCATTGAATCTGTAGTTTTTCAAACTCGAACGAACCAAGGTTGTAAACTCTTGTTCACTTAATTGTGGGTTGTCTTTGTACAGTTGATTTAGTATCGAGTGAGTGCGGAGAGTATGAGTTTTTATACTGTCGCGTAGTGTGGTTATTGTTGTTTCTTCTAAGTAGTTGAGCTGCTTGTTGACATAGCTGACTTGAGATTTTAAATAGGCTTTTTTTTCTTCAACAATGTCGGACTCTATGTGAGTGATTTCTTGATTGGTTCGTCGATAACTATCATTGACCGATAACGAAAAGACGATAATAGAGAATAGAACCACAGTTATAGTCGGTATGTAACGAATTAGGTAGACGAGCTTGTTCTCTTTCATTTTTCTATTAAAGGTCAGTAAATTCACGCTAATGATAACTCAAACAATTATTCATTGAGTTGTTATTTTTCACAAAAAAAGAACCATGTCATAAAAAACCCGCAACTTATAAGGTTTAATTTTTATGGGAACTTTGGCAGGGATGGGAGACATCTATGTCTTGAGAAGACAAAGTGGATCACTCTGGCTTCATTGCCAGTAACGTTTATGTATTTGTAGTGTAAAGTTATCAGGGCAGCGAAAGCTGATTTTCTTTTTATCATTTTCACTTGCCTTTCTTGCTTTATATTGCACAATACCGCCCCTATATCTTCCAATCATTTAGTATTTAGCAAACGATTTCGACCCATGTTACTTATCATCGATAACTACGACTCTTTTACCTATAACTTGTATCAGTATTTCTGTGAGTTAGGGGTCACTGTGAAAGTTGTTCGCAACGATGAGATTGATATTGCGGGCATTGAAGCGCTGAATCCTAGCCATCTTGTTATCTCGCCAGGCCCTTGTACGCCTGATGATGCGGGAATCTCTCTGCAAGTCATTGAACACTTCGTGGGTAAGTTGCCTATCTTAGGTGTGTGCCTTGGTCATCAAGCCATTGCTCAAGTCTTTGGTGGTGAAGTAGTGCGAGCCAGACAAGTGATGCACGGTAAAACCTCTCCAATACGTCACAATGGCAAGAGCGTTTTTCAGGGGTTGAATAACCCTCTAACCGTGACACGTTACCATTCTCTAGTGGTGAAAAATGGCACGCTGCCTGACTGCTTTGAACTGACGTCTTGGACGGAATTTGAAGATGGCAGCATGGATGAGATCATGGGGTATCAACACAAAACCTTACCGATTGATGCCGTACAATTTCACCCTGAGTCGATTAAAACAGAGCAAGGACACCAGCTTCTCGCTAACTTCCTAGCACGCTGAGTGTTTAAATTTGACCCTTTCTGCGTCTAAATAAGCCAGTTAAACCTGTTACCCCATTCGTTAAGCGTTTAAATTCGGGCGCTACGCGTCTCTTACTCCTCTGACGCCGATCACTTTTTATAACATTTCTCTCTCTTCAGGCTAAGTTTTTAGCCTATGCAAAATTATTCGCCTTATTTCGTCTCGAACCCTATATACCGCAATGCCAGTAAGGCTTTGCTATTACTGGTTATGCGTTTAGGTAAAAAAAGCTTCATAAAACAGATTAATTGATGCATAAATAGTCATAGGTAGTGACGTTTAGCTGGTTGTTAGGGATGGCTAAAGAATAATCTACTATTGAAAACGTTAATTAAATGTAAATATAATGCTGCGGCGGGATTGTGGCGAGAGAAAATATCTTTGTCTCACTTATGAACCAGTACGCTTATTTGCGAAGCTTGCGGTATCGAGAAGGAATGTACGATGACAGTGGAAAAAAAAGTAGAACGTAGTCTGTTTAATGAGGTGATGGTGCCTTGTTATAACCCAATGGAAATGATCCCAGTAAAAGGGGAAGGCGCACGCGTTTGGGACCAACAAGGCCGAGAGTATATCGACTTTGCTGGTGGTATCGCTGTGAGCTGTTTGGGTCACTGTCACCCAGCAATGGTTAACGCAGTTACTGAGCAAGCAAACAAGATTTGGCATTTAAGTAACGTAATGACCAACGAACCTGCACTACGTCTAGCGAAGAAGTTAACAGACGTATGTTTTGCAGAAAAAGTATTCTTTGCCAACTCTGGTGCTGAAGCGAACGAAGCCGCATTGAAGCTAGCTCGTCGTTGGGCAGCGGATGTTCACGGTCCTGAGAAATCTGAAATCATTGCATTCAAACAAGGTTTCCACGGTCGTACTTTCTTTACTGTAACTGTGGGTGGTCAAGAGGCTTACTCTGATGGCTTCGGTCCTAAACCGGGCGATGTAACTCACCTGCCTTACAACGATATTGCCGCGCTAGAAGCGCACATCTCAGATCGCACATGTGCAATCATGATGGAACCTCTGCAAGGCGAGGGCGGTATCATCTCTCCAACATCTGAGTTCGTGAACACGGTTCGTGAACTGTGTGACAAACACAATGCGCTGCTTATCTTTGATGAAGTGCAAACAGGTAATGGCCGTACCGGTAACTTTTACGCTTACCAAGGTCTAGGTGTAACACCTGACATCCTAAGCACAGCGAAATCACTAGGTGGCGGTTTCCCTATCGGTGCAATGCTAACAACGTCTGAACTTGCAACACACCTAAAAGTCGGTACGCACGGTTCTACTTACGGTGGTAACCCACTGGCGTGTGCCGTTGCTGAAGCCGTTGTTGACGTAGTAAGCCAACCTGAAACGTTGGCTGGCGTGAAAGAACGCGAAGCACTATTCCGTGATGGTTTAGCTAAGATTAACGACAAATACCAAATATTCAGTGAAGTTCGCGGTAAAGGCCTATTGCTAGGCGCTGCGCTTAATGAAGCATGGCAAGGTCGTGCTCGTGATGTACTAGTAGCAGCAGGTGAACAAGGCTTGATGGTACTGGTTGCGGGTGCAAACGTGGTTCGTTTCACACCATCACTGGTTATCACTACACAAGAAATTGAAGAAGGTTTATCAAAACTAGACAAAGCCATCGCTACGCTAGTTTAGCCTGAGCGGCGTCATAGGAATGATCGCCATTAGAGCGATCCCATGACGTACTGCTAAAGGCCCAAGATTCTCGTTTTGGGCCTGTTTTGCATCTGGAGGGAATATTGATGCTAGTTGTTCGCCCAATAAAATTATCTGATTACGATGCGTTGCATACCTGCGCGGTTGAATCTGGTCACGGATTCACATCTCTTCCGGTTAACGAAGAACTGTTAACCAACCGTATTACTCACTCTGAATACAGCTTTGCTAAACAAGACGTGACTGAACCTGGTGATGAAGGCTACCTAATGGTTGGCTTTGATACCGAAACCGGAGAAGTCGCAGGTACCACAGGTATCGAAGCCTCAATTGGCTGGGATGTTCCGTTTTACTCTTACCACATCAGCAAAGTGGTGCACTCATCGCAAAAGCTTGGCGTGAATAACGTCGTGAAGCTACTGACTTTCGGTAATAACTACACCGGATGCAGTGAGATCTGCACACTGTTCTTGCGTCCAACTTTCCGTGGTGGATTGAATGGTCGTTTGATGTCGAAGTGTCGCTTCCTAATCATGTCTGAACACCCAGAGCGTTTCTCGAAAACGATTTTTGCTGAGATGCGTGGTGTATCGGATGCGGAAGGTAACTCACCTTTCTGGCAATGGCTGCAAGAGCACTTCTTCTCAATTGATTTCACGCTTGCAGATTACCTAACTGGTATCGGTAAGAAAGGCTTCATTGCTGACCTAATGCCAAAGCTGCCTATCTACGTGAACCTACTGAGCAAAGAAGCTCAGGCGGTGATTGGAGAGGTACATGATAATACACGCCCAGCACTTAAGTTGTTGGAACGTGAAGGTTTCACTAACCGTGGTTATGTTGACATCTTTGATGCAGGCCCAACGGTTGAGTGTGATCTAAGAAATATTGAATCAGTGCGTCATGCGATTCGAGCTCAGGTGAAAATTGCAGAGCACTCCAGCTCTAAAGACTTCCTAATTGGTAATACCTCATTTGAGAACTTCCGCGCAGTAGCCGCGAAAGGCGCGTATGACCAAGCAAGCGACACAGTGATTTTATCATCTGAAGTAGCAAGCGCTCTTGAAGTAAAAGAAGGCGAATTCGTTCGCATGTTGGCTCAATAAGAGCGGCGATTATCTGTCGAAGATTTTAAGGATAGAAGTATGACTCAGTGGATAGCAGGACAGTGGGTGGCAGGTCAAGGCGACGCCATGACATCAGTAAGCCCATACAACAATGAAGTCGTGTGGCAAGGCGATAGTGCAACACCAGCGCAGGTTGAATCTGCAGTAGCAGCGGCTCGTGATGCGTTCTTAGTTTGGAAGAAACTGAGCTTTGCAGAGCGTGAAGCCATCGTGTTGAACTTTGCTGAGAAAGTAAAAGAGAACAGCGAAGAGATAGCACAGATTATTGCAAAAGAGACGGGTAAACCGATTTGGGAAACTCGTACTGAAGCGGGCGCGATGGCGGGCAAGATCGCTATCTCTATTCGTGCATATCACGAACGTACTGGTGAAGCTTCACGTGAAGCGGCAGGTAACCAAATCGTACTGCGTCATCGTCCATTAGGCGTTATGGCGGTATTTGGCCCTTACAACTTCCCAGGTCATCTGCCTAATGGTCATATTGTTCCAGCACTGCTATCGGGTAATACCGTGGTATTTAAGCCGTCAGAGCAGACACCTTGGACTGGTGAGTTTGCGATGAAGCTATGGCAAGAAGCTGGCCTTCCTGCTGGCGTGATCAACCTAGTGCAAGGCGCTAAAGAGACAGGTATCGCACTAGCCGATGCTAAAGGTCTTGATGGCGTGCTATTCACGGGCAGTGCTAATACCGGTCATATCCTTCACCGTCAATTCGCAGGTCAACCGGGCAAGATGCTGGCGCTAGAGATGGGTGGCAACAACCCGATGGTGATCAGTGACCAATTTGGTGATGCTGACGCGACGGTTTATACCATTATCCAATCGGCTTTCATCAGTGCGGGTCAACGTTGTACATGTGCGCGTCGTTTGTATGTTCCTGTTGGCGAGAAGGGTGATCAACTGCTCGATAAGCTCGTTGCGGCTACCTTGAAGATTCGTGTTGATCAGCCATTCGCTGAACCTGCACCTTTCATGGGACCACAAATCTCCGAAGCTGCGGCTAAGTTCATTCTGGACGCGCAAGCTAATCTGCAATCACTCGGTGGTGTAAGCCTAGTTGAAGCAAAAGCGGGCGAAGCGGCGTTTGTTTCTCCGGGGATTATCGATGCAACCAACATTGCTGAGTTGCCAGATGAAGAGTACTTCGGTCCATTGCTGCAAGTGGTTCGTTACCAATCGCTCGAGCAAGCGGTTGAGCTAGCTAACGACACTCGTTTTGGTTTGTCTGCGGGTCTTGTATCAACAGATGATTCTGAATGGGAATACTTCGTTGATCATATCCGTGCGGGTATTGTTAACCGTAACCGTCAGCTAACAGGCGCAAGTGGTGATGCACCATTTGGTGGCCCGGGTGCTTCGGGCAACCTACGCCCAAGTGCTTACTATGCAGCGGACTATTGTGCTTACCCTATGGCTTCAATGGAAGGTGGCGAAACTCAACTGCCAGCGACATTTAGCCCAGGTATTGAGCTGTAGTTTAGTCTAATGAGTATTAGGCTCATTCGTTAAGCTTGAAATAGGGAGGTGGTGTTATCGCTTCCCTGTTCCACCACGTCCGACACCTAGATTGGGCGGTAGATAATAATAGAACAAGTATGTCACAGGCTGATGGCTGCTGACTCTATGTCCAGCCTCTCCCTTTCTAATCCAAATTACTAGCTTGCTAGAACCTCTGACAAGGAGTCACCATGACGCCCGATCTACTCTTTAAATCACTATGGGACGATTACATTCACAGGCTTTGTCCATCGGCTGAGAAAGTACATCACTTGCTGAAAGAAGACGAAGCCCTGATTAATGATCATATTGCACTGCGTACTTTCAATGTTGCACCGCTGGGGATTGAAACACTGGCCAAGCCTTTCCTTGAGTTAGGTTACAAGGCATGTGGCGATTACTTGTTTGAGAGCAAGAAGCTAGTGGCTAAGCATTACGAGCATCCAGATCCAAAACAACCAAAAGTGTTCATTAGTGAGTTGAAGGTCGAAGAGTGTTCAAGCGACTTACAACAGATCGTTGCTAAGTTGGTTGGGCAAGTAGACGCAAGCAAGCTTCAGGGTCATGAATTCTTGTTTGGTGGTCGTCTTTGGGATTTGAGCTTCGCAGATTTCCAAGTGCTCGCAAAAGAGAGTGAGTACGCTTCTTGGCTAGCAGCTCATGGTTACGGTGCAAACCACTTTACGGTGAGTGTGAACCAGTTAAATAAGTTCGATGAAGTGCAGGCCGTGAATGACTATCTGAATGAGTCGGGATTCACTATCAATGTATCTGGCGGCGAGGTGAAAGGCTCTCCAGAGGTCTTATTAGAGCAATCATCAACAATGGCAGATAAAGTCCCAGCTTCATTTGTTGAAGGCAATGAGATGATTCCTGGCGGCTTCTATGAGTTCGCTAAGCGTTATGCGATGGCCAATGGTGAGCTTTATACCGGATTTGTCGCGGCATCAGCTGACAAGATCTTTGAAAGCACCAACGGTTAAAGAAAGATACGAGCACGGGTTTTGCCCTAAAGATGCGAGTACGCTTCGCTACGAGGAAGTTTACAAATAGGATTCAGTGAGTTCTTCTCGTATCTCGCATCTGCTCTCTAGATCTTTAGAAAACAAAAAAGCCACCAAATTCGCATTTGGTGGCTTTCAAATTTTTGGCTCAGTTAATCGAGATTAACGAGTGCCGTATACCACGATGGTCTTACCGTGTGCAGAAATTAGGTTCTGCTCTTCTAGCATCTTCAAGATACGACCTACGGTCTCACGAGAACAACCAACAATCTGGCCAATCTCTTGACGAGTGATCTTGATTTGCATGCCGTCAGGGTGAGTCATTGCATCTGGCTGTTTTGCTAGGTTTAGTAGCGTTTGAGCGATACGACCTGTTACGTCAAGGAACGCTAAGTCACCAACCTTTTGGCTAGTTACTTGTAGACGGTTTGCCATTTGCGCTGAAAGACGCATTAGAATATCTGGGTTCACTTGGATAAGTTGACGGAATTTCTTGAAAGAAATCTCAGCTACTTCACAAGGAGATTTTGCACGAACCCATGCAGTACGCTCTTGGTCTTCTTCGAACAAGCCAAGCTCACCGATGAAGTCGCCTTGGTTTAGGTAAGAAAGAATCATTTCCTTACCTTCTTCGTCTTTGATAAGAACTGCCACAGAACCTTTAACGATGTAGTACAAGGTTTCTGCCTTTTCACCAGCATGAATCAAAGTACTTTTTGAAGGGTACTTATGAATATGACAGTGTGAAAGGAACCACTCTAATGTTGGATCGGTTTGGGGTTTACCTAGAACCATAATATCTTACTTCCTCTGCAGGGTATGCTTGCCGCTTTCCATATTTTAGCTAAGCCTGAATTGACCTAGCTAGGATAAGAGCACTCGATGAGTGCTGCAAGCTATCTTGTGTTTCGTTTAAGAATAGTATCCTTTTTCAGGTACTATTTCTTGATTTTAATCGTGACCAAGCTACGATTTTTTACGCAAAATTGTGCACATGATCACGGTATGAAAAGTAATCAACCAGAATGTTGTTTTGTTAGCCTATTTTCCCGGTTTCTATAAGTTGTTGCAGGATCGGCCTTACAATGAGCTCCATAGCAAAACTCATCTTGCCTCCTGGCACCACAAGTGTGTTATGACGTGACATAAATGAGCCATCAATCATAGCCAACAGGTAAGGGAAATCGACGTTTTTGATGCCGCGCAAACGTATAACCACGAAGCTTTCGTCTAAACTTGGGATCCCTTTTGCATTCAGTGGATTCGATGTATCTACGGTAGGGACACGCTGAAAGTTGATATGAGTTCGCGAAAACTGCGGGGTAATGTAGTTAAGGTAATCATCCATTGAGCGAACAATAGAATCCATCACCGCTTCGCGAGAGTGACCACGATCGCGTGTGTCACGAACGAATTTCTGGATCCACTCCAAGTTTACGATAGGTACCATGCCGATAAGCAGATCGACGTGTTGAGAAACATTGATGTCACCATCGACTACGCCACCGTGAAGACCTTCGTAGAACATCACATCCGAGTTTTCAGGGATCTCTTGCCATGGCGTAAAGGTGCCGGGCATTTGATTGTAAGGCACGGCTTCATCGAAGGTATGCAGATAGCTACGGACTTTTCCCGTGCCTTCATTGCCGTATTGACGGAAGAAATCTTCTAATGCACCAAAATCGTTAGCTTGTGGACCAAAGTAGCTGATGTGCTTACCTTGCTCGCGCGCCTTACGGATCTCGACATCCATCTCTGGTCGAGTGAAGCGATGGAAACTATCCCCTTCAACCCAAGCAGCCTTCACGTCCATCATATTGAACATTTTTCGGAAGGCTTCTGAGGTAGTGGTGGTGCCGGCTCCAGATGAACCCGTCACCGCAATAATTGGATGTTTAGCGGACATGACAACCCTTGTCTTTTGAGTAACTTACTTGTTAGCAATCGTTTACCACTATAACACGGCTCCTTTATGAGCGCAGCTTAGAAGCGTTTTGTGACTTGAATATCAACGGTTTCATGCAGTTCAGAAAACACGATACTCACTTCTCCTGAGGCTAATTGATGTTTCACTTGGTCAATTTTGTTTTGCAGTGAAACTTCTACGTCACCATAGTCTGTACCTTCACGCAGTACGAATTCTTTGATGAGGTTTTCCAGTGTCTCTGGCGCAATGTCTTGCCACGGGATGATCATAAATACTTCTCTCTTTTATGTTCATGGATAGGTTTATTGTTGTAGAAATGAGTGAGCTTAGTAATATCTTTACTGCTATTTACTAAGGCTCGTCATTATGCCGAATCTTGTAGACTTTCATAGTAGGCGGGTAATGCTTCTTCTAACCAAAATCTTGGCTTGAGTGTGCTGCCGGTAATGAACCCCACATGACCGCCTTTTTGAAACAGTCGATAATCGATGTTATCAGGCAGAACGAACTTTGGAATCACATCATCGGTCATGAAAGGATCGTCCTTGGCATGAATGATCTGAGTTGGTAGTTTGATCTTCTTGAGTTTAGGCAGTGCGGAGCATTGTGCATAATAATCTTGGGCATTTTTGAACCCATGCAGAGGCGCCGTGATTTGTTCATCAAACTCATACAGTTTGGTGATCTTCTTAATGGTTTCCGCTGTGACACCAAGCTTTTCCTGTAGCAGGCTAACTTTTTTCAAGGCGTTTGATTTTAGAGAGTTGAGTAGATACTTCTTATAGAGCTTGGAGAAGCCCTGCTCAATGCGACTAGAACAACAAGCCAAGTCAAATGGAGCAGATACTATGGTCGCCGCCGACAGCAATGGGTCGTCTGCATACTCAGCCAAATAATTCGCCAGCATGTTACCACCCAAAGAGATACCAACTGCAACTTTGGGGTTGTTGGGGAACTGCGCGTGCAGATGCCTTAGGAAAAAGCGCGCATCTTCGACTTCACCTGAATGGTATGCACGAGCCAAGCGATTTGGTTTTCCGCTGCAACCTCTAAAGTGCATCATCACTGATAGCCAACCATCTTTAGCAAATGCATTCATCAGCCCGTTGGCGTAAGGGCTCTCAAAGCTCCCTTCTAATCCGTGGAATAGAACGAATATTGGCTTGTTACTTTTATCATCATTGCTTGGCGTGTCACCGTCTGGCGATTCACTCCATGCAAGGTCTAGGAAATCGCCGTCGGGAGTTTCTAAGGTCTGCCATCGAGGAGCAAACAACGCCTGCTTTCTAATAAATCTTGGCACTAAGGTTTGTAAATGTGGATTCGATAGGCCAGCGGCAGCGGTAAATATTGTCATAAAAACAGTCCATGCTTCTTTTATGGGCTTTGATAAAGTGTTGAGCTTTTAGCGAAACGCCCACGTTTTTATTTGAGCTTGGTTGATTCTTAGCATAAGCGCAAGGGTTTCACTGATATGATCGACCAAAACAGGTGATGGGTAACTGGTTGAATAATATCAAGGTTGGGCGTATTAAAGACTCCCCCCAAATGTGTTTTAGTCAGCATGCGATCATGGTAACGAGCGAGCGCAGTTAAGCTTGGAGCTTGATTGAATAAAAGGAAAAGGAAATGCGTTAGGGCTGTGGTGCTGGTTCAGAAAAAGCGTCGTAGAGATTTTCCGCCCCTAATAAACGACAGTACTGTAAAGCGAGCGGTGATTGTTGGTTCGCTGTAAGTTGAAGAGACTTAATGCAGTCGACGAGGTCGGACTGTTGTTGCTTTTCAAGCTGCAGCTCAAATTGTAAGGCTTCACGGTAGAGTGAATCGACAACGTGTGCTTTGAGGTGTTTACGCAGCTCTCGATAACTATGAAGCAAGGTTTCAGAGCGGCTTAAGCATTGTTGCACCTTGTGCCACTCTTCCTCAGCAAAAGAGAGTTGCTGCTCATCAAGCCATTTGAGAAGCAGCAGTAGATTGACGTTGCCATGGAATTGGTTTTGCAAAGCTAAGCACGCATCCTTAACACCGCGCACACTGTAATACTGAAGGCTAAATTGCCATAGTCGTTCCAGTGTTAGTGATATTGGTGCGTGCTCTGGGCTCATAAGCTATCCATATCCAGTTCCATCTGCTCAAGCTCTTCTTGAGTGGACATCCAATCCATTTCAACTTCTTCTAGCTGTGACTTACTGCTCGCTTGTAGAGCGAGTACTTTATTCAGTTTAGCCTTATTTTCAGCTTCATACAGTGAAGTGTCGGATAATTCTTGCTCGGCTTCTTCAAGAGCCAACGTTAATTTATCCATCTGCTTTTCAAATTGAGTCAGCTTTTTACGAATGGGTGCCGTCAGTTTACGGAACTCTGCCTCTTTACGTTTCTGATCTTTTTTTGCTGCTGCACTGTTGGCGCCATCTTTTGCTGGTGCCAATGCTTGTGCTTCTTTGCGCTCAACTTTCTGTTGTTCGGTTAGCCACTTGTAGTAATCGCTAAGGTCACCATCAAACGGTGCAACTTGACGGTCGTGTACAAGGTACAAATCATCAGTAGTGGCACGAAGTAGGTAGCGGTCGTGCGATACGATAACCATCGCGCCTTCAAACGTCTGCAATGCAAACGTTAGTGCCTGACGCATATCGAGATCCAAGTGGTTGGTTGGTTCATCGAGTAGCAACAGGTTCGGTTTTTGCCATACCAGTAGCGCCAAAACTAAACGCGCTTTTTCACCACCGGAGAACGGTGCCACTTTATCGAGTGCTTTTTCACCTTGGAAGCCAAAGCTACCTAGGTAGTCACGCAGTTGTTGCTCGGTGTGTTTTGGCGCAATCTGCATCATGTGCTGAAGTGGTGTCTCTTCCGGGTGCAGCGTCTCTAATTGATGTTGGGCAAAGTAACCCATTTTAACGCCTTGCGAATAGCTTAGCTCGCCACCTTGCTGTTTCAGTTCACCTGAAAGCAGCTTAATCAGCGTCGATTTACCTGCACCATTTCGACCAAGTAAACCAATACGGCTGCCCGGTACTAGGTTTAGGCGAATCTTCTCTAGAATCAGATTGTCATCGTAACCTGCAGAGACCTCGTCCATCATCATGATTGGGTTTGGTAGTGCGTCTGGTTCTCTAAATTCAAAGCTGAAAGGGTTATCAAACTGAGCGGGCAGTACTTGTTCCATTTTCTCTAGCGCTTTAATACGGCTTTGCGCTTGGCGAGCTTTTGAAGCTTTGTAACGGAAACGGTCAATGTAGCTCTGCATGTGCGACATTTGTTTCTGCTGCTTTTGGTACATCGCTTGTTGTAGAATTAGCTTTTGCGCTCGTTGGATTTCGAACGACGAGTAGTTACCTGTGTATTCATTGAGCAGTTGATTTTCAACATGCACGATGCGGTTGACGATAGGATCCAAGAAGTCCCTATCGTGTGAGATAAGAACGAGTGTGCCTGGGTAGTTTTGTAACCAGCGCTCTAGCCACATTACAGCGTCTAAATCCAAGTGGTTGGTTGGCTCATCGAGTAACAGTAGGTCACTGCGACACAGTAGGGCTTGCGCTAGGTTCAAACGCATACGCCAACCCCCTGAAAATTGAGTCAGGTTCCATGTCATTTGTTCTTGGCGAAAGCCTAGGCCGTCTAACAACTCAGCCGCGCGTGCTTTGATGCTATAACCACCAATGGTTTCAATCTTGCCATGGATCTCTGCGACTAATGTGCCGTTGTCGGCTTGTTCGGCTTGTTCGGCTTTCTCAAGTTGATCTTCAAGGCCACGGTATTCACGGTCGCCATCAATCACGTATTCAATTGCTGTTCTTTCTAATGCAGGTGTTTCTTGAGCAACCCAAGCCATTTCCCAATGGGCTGGTTTACTGAATGAGCCAGCATCAATAGACAGTTCGTCCTTAATCAGGGCGAACAGCGTAGATTTACCACAGCCATTCTTACCAACCAAACCGATCTTGTCGCCAGGGTGAAAAGTCGCAGATGCTTGGTCGAGGAGTGGCTTACCGCCGCGTAGCAATTGAATATCAGAGAAAGTAATCATAATTGAAATAGCATAGAAATTAGAGGTGAACAGACGCCTGCATAGTAGGCTGAAACCAGATAAAAGTCGATCACAATGCAATTTGCGTTATGATGCCAATAACATATTAGTAACTTTTGCTTAAATTCTTGTGGCCTTGCCACCGTTTAGCCTTCAAAGGAATGTTTCAAAGGAATGAGTAATACTCCCTCGATAGACAACCCCGTGCCAAAGGTGCTGGTCATCTATGCGCACCCAGAGCCGCAAACCTCTATCGCTAACCAGATCATGGTTAAAAAGATAGAGTCGCTTGGGAATGTCAAAGTCCACGATCTCTACGCCATCTATCCTGACTTCTTTATTGATGTGCCTTCTGAGCATGCATTGCTGCTTGAATATGATGTGATCGTGTTCCAACACCCTTTGTTTATGTATTCCTGCCCATCACTGCTTAAAGAGTGGTTTGACCGAGTATTAGGCAAGGGTTTTGCGTTTGGTGAGCAAAGTGCGCTTAAAGGTAAACACTGGCGCAGTGTGATTACTACCGGTGGTAAAGAAGAGGCGTTTGGTGCCGCAGGCTATAATAAATATCCATTACAAGAGATTTTGCAACCATTCGAGCTAACTGCTGCTTTGTGTCAGATGCACTGGATATCCCCTTTGGTTTTACATTGGGCACGAAATGTCACCGATATGACGCGTTACCAACACGCAGAAGCGTATCGAAATTGGTTGCGAGACCCGCTACAAGATATAGGAGCGAATGATGGCTCTGACTAACGATTTTCTACAAAGTAGCGTTATATTTTTAGCAGCTGCTGTGGTTGCGGTTCCTATCGCACAGCGCGCTGGATTAGGGTCGGTACTCGGTTACTTATTAGCGGGTGTGGCGATTGGCCCATGGGGGCTTGGTTTAATCAGTGATGTAGAGGCGATTCTACACTTCTCCGAATTCGGGGTGGTACTGCTGCTCTTCTTGATTGGTCTCGAACTTAATCCGAAAAAACTGTGGCAGATGCGAGCCCCCATTCTAGGACTCGGTGGCGCGCAAGTGCTGATCACCACTCTGATTATTACCGCTATCGCGTGTATGTTTGGTTTAACTTGGCAAACTAGCTTAGTCATCGGCATGGGTTTAGCTTTGTCTTCGACCGCTATTGCGTTGCGTGTTATTGAAGAGCGAGAGCTTGGTGGCAAAGAAGCAGGGCAGTCAGGCTTTGCGGTATTACTTTTTCAAGATATTGCCGTAATCCCTATGTTGGCGATGCTGCCTTTGCTTGCGGGTAATACGGGCGGCAGTTGGGCTGACATGTTATGGATGCTAGGCGGTGTGATTGGCTTGCTTGTCGGTGGTCACTTCTTGTTGAGACCACTGTTCCGATATGTAGTCATGAGCGGTGTGCGTGAGTTGTTCACGGTAGCAGCGCTGTTATTGGTGATTGGTATTGCCGTCATCATGCAGCAGATTGGTTTGTCGATGGCATTAGGTACTTTCTTGGCGGGCGTACTTCTGGCTGAAAGTGAATATCGACACGAGCTTGAAATCGCGATTGACCCATTCAAAGGGTTACTGCTTGGCCTGTTCTTTATCTCTGTGGGTATGGCGGTAAACCTAGGTTTATTGGCAGAAAGTCCATTCGCAATACTTATCGCGGTGTCGTCTCTGGTCGTGTTGAAGGGCTTGGTGTTGTATGCGCTAGCTCGTATCTTTGGTACTCAAGCTAAAGCGCGCAGCCGTATGGCGATGATTCTCAGCCAAGGTGGTGAGTTTGCCTTCGTTATTTTTACCGCGGCGAGTGCACAAGGCATCTTAAGCGGCGACCAAGTGTCGTTCTTACTAGTGGTTGTGAGCCTTTCTATGGTGACCACGCCATTGATGCTTAAGCTGCAAGATCGCTTCTTTGCTCGTCAACTCAATCAAATCAGTGAAAGCGCGATGTCTTCGGATGTGGTTGATCGTAGCCCTCGAGTGATCATTGCAGGCTTTGGTCGTTTCGGTCAGATCATTGGTCGTCTGATGTATGCCAACAAGATTCGTATCACCGTCCTTGAAAGTGATGCCAGCCAAATACATATCCTTAGGAAGTTCGGCTACAAGGTATTTTACGGTGACTCGACTCATCTTGAATTATTACGCGCAGCCGGAGCTGATAAAGCGGAAGCGATCGTGTTGTGTACCGACTCTCCAGACGAAATCATGAAAACTGTCGACTTGTGTAAGCAGCATTTCCCACAGTTAAAGATTTTAGCGCGTGCTCGAAGCCGTGTTGAAGCGTATCAATTACTTAACCACGGTGTGAGCAACTACTCGCGTGAAACCTTCCTTGGGGCATTAGATTTAGGTCGTCAAACATTGACTGAACTTGGCATGCATCCATATAAAGCGAAGCGAGCAGAAGCACACTTTAGGAAACTGGATAATGGTATGCTGAAAGAGTTGCTGCCTCAGCATAACGAAGATGCCGAGTTAGCCCAAAGAGCGAAAGAGGCTCGCAAAGAGCTTGAAGAGATTTTTGGACACGAGATGGAAAACGATCACCAATCTCGAAACTATTGGCAGTAGCTTGAAGTGATAACTAATGCTTGAGCTTAGAAATGAAGCTTGGGCATAGACATATAGCTTGAGCTCTAGAAATAAAAGTCTAGATAACTGATCTAATAATAAACGTGGTCTCTGCTTTGTCTTTAATAGAGCTAGAGCGGAAGAACTGCGAATCCAGAGTAGTAAAGGATATCAACGTGAAACAGAAAAAACGCTTTATCGCAGGGGCGAGCTGCCCAAGCTGCAAGACTCAAGACACACTCCGCTGGTGGATTGAAAATAATATCGAGCTGGTGGAATGTGTCGATTGTGGCTTCACAGAACAGCGTAAACCGAAAACTGTAGAGAAATCTGAACACGCGAATCAAGAAATGATCGGTATTTTTAAGCCTGAGTGATTGAGTTTCGTCAATTGATCCCCATAATATCCGGGTACAGAATTTTTCCTAAGCTCAACTGTTCGAGCTTAGTCCAAACCTCCTTGGAGCTCTCATGAAAATTGAAAAGAACGTAGTAGTTAGTGTTGCATATCAAGTGAAACTTGAAGATGGCGTAGTAGTTGACCAATCAACTGCAGAAGCTCCACTAGATTACCTTCACGGTCACAACAACCTAATTACAGGTCTTGAAAAAGAGCTTGAAGGCAAAGTCGCTGGCGACAAGTTCTCAGCAACTGTTACTCCAGAAGACGCTTACGGCGAGCACAACGATGACCTAGTTCAACGTGT
Organism: Vibrio sp. 1F169; assembly: GCF_041439605.1. Lineage (NCBI taxonomy): Bacteria > Pseudomonadati > Pseudomonadota > Gammaproteobacteria > Vibrionales > Vibrionaceae > Vibrio > Vibrio sp. 1F169. The sequence goes on from NZ_JBGOOI010000030.1 coordinate 47,215, forward strand.
TCCTGCAGACGTATTCCAAGGTGTTGAGCAAATCGAAGTTGGCATGCGTTTCCTAGCGGATACTGACCAAGGTCCAATCCCAGTTGAAGTTACTGAAGTAGATGGCGACGAAGTTGTTGTTGACGGTAACCACATGCTAGCTGGCCAAACTCTAACGTTTGACGTTGAAGTTGTAGCGGTTCGTGAAGCGACTGAAGAAGAAGTTCAACACGGTCACGTACACCAAGAAGGCGGCTGTGGCGGTCACGACCACGATCATGATCACGAAGGTGGTTGCTGTGGTGGCGAAGGCCATGACCACGCTGAAGAGAAAAAAGACGGCTGCTGCGGCGGCGGTAGCTGTGGTTCTCACTAATACCGAATTAACGGTTTAGTTTAAGAATATTGAAAACCTCCCTTGTGGAGGTTTTTTTCGTTTAGGGTGCTAGCTTTTTGAGTTGGCTTTTCGTCTACCAAATTAATTGTCTGCAAATCTTAGTGTCCGCAAATCTAAGCGTTCGTAAATAGTTTGGTTTTCGCTATCAGACATCAAACCATGGATGTGGTATTGATAGCACAACATTATAAGTCGACGTCAGTGGAGAGTTTGTATGTCACAGCCTTTTTCAATTGCCATTCATGGTGGTGCAGGCACCATCATACGAGAGCAAATGAGTGATGAATTAAAAACGGGTATTACCGAGGCTTTGGAAAAATCGGTTTTGGCTGGCTATCAAGTATTACAGTCGGGTGGCGATGCGCTAGATGCAGTGGTTGCTTCAGTTAAGGTGATGGAAGACAGTCCCCACTTTAATGCCGGTAAAGGTTCTGTTCTGACTCATGATGAATTTGTTGAGATGGATGCTTCTGTGATGCACGGTCGTGAAATGGATGCGGGGGCTATTGCCGGTGTCCGCCATATCAAAAATCCAATTGAGCTTGCGCGTGATGTGATGCTTAAAAGCGACCATGTGCTGCTGATTGGTGAAGGCGCCGAGAAGTTTGCGTTTGAGCATGACCATACTTTCACCGAGCAAGATTACTTCTTTACTGAGCGTCGTTATGACCAACTTCAGTCGATGAAAGAGAAAGGTATTTTTGCTTTGTCTGAAGCGAAATATGATGAAGAGCAAGCTGATAAATATCCAGATGATAAAAAGTACGGCACGGTTGGCGCGGTCGCATTAGATCAAGCCGGAAACTTAGCAGCCGCAACCAGCACTGGTGGCGTAACCAATAAAAAATACGGTCGTGTGGGAGATTCTCCAATCATCGGTGCAGGTACTGTTGCTGAAAATGGCAACGTGGCCGTTTCAACAACAGGTATGGGGGAGTTCTTCCTTAGAAAGATGGTTGCCAGTGATGTGGCGGCACGAATGCGTTATCTCAAGGAAGATGTGCATACGGCTTGTGAAACGATTATTCAAGGTGAATTGAAAACCATGGGTGGTGAAGGTGGCTTGATTGCTATCGATGGACAAGGTGATATTCATTTCGGTATGAACAGTTCAGGAATGTACCGTGCGAGTGTTGATACTAATGGCTGCGTGGAAGTAAAAATTTATGCCGATGACTAAGTTTGTATTGCCTTAACTGACTTTAGTTGAATTAGCGTAGATTAAACAAACAAAAGGGCGACAGATAAGTATCTGTCGCCCTTTTAGTTTTCTATGTCCCGTCCTGAAATGTGTTTACACATTGAGGACGAGAAACTAACGATATGCGTCGCTAGAATTAATTCGTTATCTTTAAACCGCACTTAATAGTGTGGGGGTGGCGTCTCTTCTGATGCGTCAGCGAGGTTTGAGCCATCCATATTTTTTACTTTGCCAACCACGAACTTCATCTGGTCTTGCATTCTCGAGATCAACATCTGTTGTTGGCTAAGCGCTTCATTAAGTTCTTCAATGGTTTGCTCTTGGAAAGCCAACTGACATTCTAGGTCATTCACGCGGCTTTCTAATTGTTCAACTCGCTTTTCTGTCATCGTTCTTAATCCACATTCCAAGCTTGGGCAATGCCCGCAGAGGTGCCCGATATCACACGGTTCTTATCATCAAAGGCTGCATCATACACTACCGCACGAGGAGGGCGAGCATCTTTTAATGGCTCGGCGTCGTGGCGAGAAATGCGTTTACCATCTTGAGTATTCCACACGCTCACTTGGCTAGATGGCGTACCTGTTACCAACATACTGCCGTCATCAGAAAAGCGAGCACTGGAGAAAATTAGCTGTCGAGACCAGCTCTGCAATTGCGCTTGAGGTTCACCTGTCTCAAGATCCCAGATCATCGCTTGATTCCCTCCATCGGAGGTAAAAGCTAGCTCTCCATCTCGTTGTAAGGCAACTCGTACGACTCTTTGTTCGTGCTCGAATGTACGCAATACCAAGCCTGATTCGGTATCCCAAAGGTAAGCTTTATAGTCGTTACCGCCTGATAATGCGTAGCGCCCATTCGAAGATAGGGAGACGGAATTAACTTTTTCTCGGTGAGCGAGGAACTCCAGACGGCGTCCGGTGACTAAGTCCACATAGATAGCTTTGCCATTAGATAGGCCCAGCAGTACTTTTTCACCGTTGCTAGAGATATCAACATCGCGAATTAAGCCATCGGAAATCGACCATAGCCCTTCAGCTTGTGTCCAAGATAAGTCCCAAACGGCGAAATTCATCTGACTGGCGGTAATGGCAAAGCGACCATTGTCAGAGATGCGAATACGCGATACTTGATTTTCGGATTGATCTTGTGGACCAAGTTGAGCCAGTTCTTTGTTTTGGGCAAGATCCCAAAGGAGCAGCTGTTTTTGCTGCGAGTAGAGCAGCGCGAAGCGTCCATCTCTACTTAGGGCAAAGCTGGTGGCGCCGTTGGGTTCAATTTCCCAGCGTTGGTCATCATCTTGGAAGAAAAAGCAGCCATTTAACAAGGTGATGACAATCGTACATAGCAATGAGTGGAAAAATATTCGCATCACATCCAATAATCCGGTTTGTGTCGAAAGACATATGACTAGTATATTGTTATAACTAACGTATTCACACCAATCTAATCATTAGATTTGTGCACAATAACCAATGGCTTGGCCATTAATTGGAGAATTCAATGAAATCAGTTTTAAAAGTATCACTGCTTGCCGCAACGGTTATGCTAGCAGTTGGTTGTCAGAAAGAAGAACCAAAGGCAGAAGCTCCACAGGTAGAAGAAGTTAAAGTTGCAGCAGTAAACTTTAAAACAGAAGATGACAAAGCGGCATACGCAATCGGTGTATCTTTCGCTAACTACTTAAGCACAAGCATTGATAAGCCAAGCGAGCTAGGTATTAACCTAGACAAAGCGATGGTTCTTCAAGGTATCGAAGACGTATTCGCAGAGAAGACGGCACTTAACGAAGAAGAGACTCGTGCAGCTCTTGAAGCTCTAGACAAGCGTGTTGCTGAAACGATGCAAGCACAAGCGGCAGAAAAGTCTGCAGAAGTGAAGAAAGCGGGTGATGACTTCCGCGCTGAGTTCGCTAAAACTGAAGGCGTTAAGCAAACTGAATCTGGTCTACTTTACCAAGTAATGACGGCTGGTGAAGGCGCTTCTCCAAAAGACACTGATACGGTTCAAGTACACTACAAAGGTACGCTAACAGACGGTACTCAGTTCGACAGCTCTTACGATCGTGGCGAACCAGCAACATTCCCACTAAACCGCGTAATCCCAGGTTGGACTGAAGGTGTACAACTGATGCAAGTGGGTTCTAAGTACAAGTTCGTTATCCCGCCAGAGCTAGCATACGGTGAGCAAGATACACCGACTATCCCAGCTAACTCAACGCTAGTATTCGAAGTAGAACTACTAAACATCGATAACGCTGAAGCAGCTCCTGCACAATAATATCGGTTAAAAGCCTCGTGCTAAAATACGTTGTGTCTCGTCCTAAAATACGTTGACAGTTTTTCTACTAAGCCAACAGCGTCAGCTG
>NZ_JBGOOI010000031.1:0-50647 GCF_041439605.1 Vibrio sp. 1F169
TCTGTAGGATCGTTCAACTGATCAGGAAAATGCTTAAATGATCAGTGTTAGCTCATTGAGCGGCATTTTTGTAACGGTAATCTAGTCACTTTATTAAAGACTCTGGTTAGAGTATTTAACTAGGATTTAAGCATTACTTACTTGCGACTTTTAGACCTGCGTTTACATCAACAATGTCTTGTTCGCTTAGCGTGCCAACAGCTTGACGAAGCTGAAGTACACTTAGGATGTAGTTGTAACGAGCATCTGAAAGGTTCTTGTTGGCATCGTATAGACGACGAGTTGAATCTAGTACGTCAACGATAGTACGAGTACCTACATCAAAACCTGCTTCTGTAGCTTCTAGAGCCGACTGAGCAGAAACAACAGACTGTTCGTAAGCGCGTAGCGCACCAATTGAAGCGCTGATGTTGTTGTTGAAGGCACGAACGTCTTTTACAACGCTACGGTAAGTCGCCTCTAGGTCTTCACTTGCTGCAACATAGTTGTATTCAGCCTGTTTAGTCAAAGAAGTTGTGCTACCACCCGTATATAGAGGAACAACTAAGTTTAAACCAACGTTTAGGTTGTCTTGGTCGTAGTCGCTATTCCCTTTAGCTGTAGTCGCTGTATTCGTTTGGCCTGCAAATGCGTAGCTACCGTCCAAGGTTAGGCTAGGAAGGTGACCGGAGCTTGCTAGTGTGATGTTGTCTTTAGCGATGTCTTGGTCAATACGCGATGCCAATAGCTTCAGGTTTTTCTCTTGTGCTTGCTCAACCAGTGCAACAGCAGATTCAGACGATTTGCTTGCTGAGAAGCGGTCTGTATCTAAGATGTTTAGGTTAGAGTGCTCTTGACCTGTGATTTCACGTAGGCCTTCGTAGTTATTAATCAGTGTGTTCTCTGCTAAAACTTCGTCTGCCAATACGCCATCGTACTGAGCTTGCGCATCATGCACATCGGTGATTGCTGAAAGGCCAACTTCAAAGCGCTGCTTAGTTTGTTCCAGTTGACGAGCAACTGCGGCTTTTTCTGCACGAACAAACTCTAGGCTATCTTGAGCACGAAGTACTTCGAAGTATGCGGTCGCAACACGAAGGATCAGATCTTGTTGCTCTGCTGCATAAGCAGAATCAGCTTGGCGAGCTGTTTTCTCTGCAGTATCTAGCGTGATCCAAGAAGAGCGTTTGTACAGCTCTTGTGTGAAGCCAACGCCAACACCCCATTGATTATTGTCAATATTTGACGTACCACTTGAGTCATTGTCGCGTTCACCGCGATTGATATCGTAGTTCGCGTTCAGGTTGATTTGCGGTAGTAAAGAGCTACGGCTTGACGTTACTGCTTCAAAAGCGGCATCGCGCTTCGCTGCTGAACGAAGAAGTTGTGGATCGTTCTGTTTTGCTTGGTCGTAAACCTCAGCTAGCGTATCAGCGAAAGCTGACGAACTCAGGCTGCCAATTGCTGCACTGATAAATAGTGGAAGCAGTTTTTTCATTTTCCTATTCCTGCCTTTAATGGAATTTTCTTTAAAAGAGTTTAACCCAGTTTGGTGGTAATTTACTCGAAACTTTGCACTTTTTTACAGTTAACTGTCCACTTGTGCAATATTTATTTTTTAAAACTTAACTTTAATTATAAGTTTTATACTAAAAGTTGAACCTTATCCTTGGTAGTTAACTCGGACAATGAGTAAACTATAAGATCACTTAGTGAGGTATCAAATGCAACAGTATGACAATCAACGACATGAGTTTACTCCGCAAGATGTGGAAATAGTCTCAAAAGAGACGCTGTTTCGTGGTTTTTTCAAAATGGTTAAGTACACATTTAAACATAGACTGTTTGAGGGCGGCTGGAGCCAACCAATCGAGCGTGAGATGTTTGAGCGTGGACATGCTGCCGCGTTGTTACCTTATGATCCTATACGTGACGAAGTCGTGATCGTCGAACAGATCCGTGTCGGTGCTCTAGAGCATGAGAACCCGTGGCAATACGAAATTGTTGCGGGGATTATTGATACCGATGAATCACCACAAGATGTTGCTCGTCGTGAGGCGATGGAAGAAGCGGGAGTCGAAGTCGGATCTGTATTGCCTATTACTTCGTATTATCCTTCATCCGGCGGTTGCTCAGAAAAGCTCGACGTCTTTGTTGGTTGTGTTGACGCCACGACAGCAAAAGGGGTTCACGGATTGGATTACGAAGGTGAAGATATTCGAGTACAAGTGATGAGTCGCGAAGCCGCTTATCAGTTAGTAAAAGACGGTGTGTTTGAAAATGGCGCCACGATCATTGCGCTGCAGTGGCTACAATTGAACTACCAAGAATTACAGTCAGAGTGGATAGATTAACGTCATGCCAAATATAGCAGTCAAAAAACCGTATCATGTCGATCTGGCTGAATTGATGCGAGTTTACGAGACTAACTATGCCAAACTTAATGCTCTGTTACCGGTTGAGCATGAGGTTGGTGACGTTCGCTGTTACCAAGCCGTTAATATGGTGTATCAATTGACAGTGAATGAGGTCACAAAATACACCACATTAATAGATATATGTCAGAGTGACGCGATGCCAGTGTTTCCTTTGCCAAAAATGTCTGTCAGGCTATATCACGACGCTCGAGTTGCAGAAGTGTGCGCTAGCGGGGATTTTTCGCGAGTCAAAGCAAAATATGACTATCCCAACACAAAACTTCTGCAAAAGGATGAGAAATTTCAATTGAACAAATTTCTTGGGGAATGGTTAACGTTTTGTTTAAAAACAGGTATCAGCCGAACCCCAGTTTCTTTTTAATTGAGCCTATTTAAAAACACTTTTAAAGTCTAAACAGTAACGTATCTGGATTTGTTATTTTGGAATTATCACACACTTCAAAATTTGATGAGAGCAGTATTAAGCTTGTACAGCTAACGGACACGCATTTATTTGCGCCGAGCAATGGCAGCTTATTAAGCATCAACACTCAAGATAGCTTTCGTGCTGTAGTCGATGCCATTGTTAGTCAAGGCTTTGACTATCAAGCGATTTTGGCAACCGGTGATATTTCTCAAGATCACAGTGCTGAGTCGTACCAAAAATTTGAGTCAGGAATTCAACCTTTGGATAAGCCGTGTTACTGGTTACCAGGGAATCATGACTTCAAACCGAATATGGGCAGTGTTTTACCATCACCACAAATACAGTGCGTTGAGCATGTCTTGCTAGGCAATAATTGGCAGATGGTGATGCTGGACTCGCAAGTGGTTGGTGTGCCTCACGGACGTCTCAGTGATCAACAGCTTGATCTACTAGAACAAAAGCTAACCGAATTCCCCGAACGTAATACCTTGGTTCTGCTGCACCATCATCCACTATTGGTTGGCAGTGCATGGCTGGACCAACATAACCTGAAAGATGCTGATCAATTTTGGGAAGTGGTTCAACAGCACACCAATGTGAAAGCGGTACTGTGTGGTCACGTTCATCAAGACATGAATCGAGATCATCATGGTGTACAAGTCATGGCAACACCGTCGACTTGTGTGCAATTCAAACCTAACTCAGATGACTTTGCGGTTGATACTTTGTCGCCTGGTTGGAGAGAGATTGAATTGCATCAAGATGGATCTGTAAGCACGCAAGTTCACCGTTTACCTCATGGACAATTCTTACCTGATTTTGAAGCGGCAGGTTATTGATGTTTGATTCTGAACAGCAAGCCGCTAAGCCGCCACTGCTTCTCTATATTCACGGCTTTAACAGTTCATCACGTTCTCACAAAGCAACGGTGATGGCTGACTATTGCGCGGAGCATCGTCCTGATATCAAGGTGATGACACCTCAACTGCCGAGTTTTCCTCAGCAAGCGGCCATTTATTTGCAGCAACTGGTGGAGCAATATAAAGAGCAATATCAGATAGCGTTGGTAGGTAGCTCGTTGGGTGGCTATCTTTCAACATGGCTGAATAGTCACTATGGCTTTAAAGCTGTGGTTGTGAACCCAGCCGTTAAGCCGTATGAGCTTCTTGCTGACTATTTAGGTGAACAAGTAAATCCATACACAGAAGAGCGATATGTTCTGGAAACAAAACATATCAATGAACTGAAGGCGTTAGAGGTTCCGGCTATCGCTCAGCCGAGTGACTTCTGGTTACTTCAGCAAACGGAAGACGAAGTTCTGGATTACCGACAAGCGGTAGAGAAGTACCAAGGTGCAGTACAGACAGTAGAAGAGGGCGGGGATCATAGCTTTGTTAATTTTGAACGCTACCCCCAACAAATCATCACCTTTCTAAATCTTTAATCTGTTTCAGCAATCAAGTAATTTTCTCTTGTTTGACTGTTATTTCATCTATCAGTGGTGAAATATCATAGTTTGATGCCTTAGTTTTTGAACTAGCTTGACATCATTACTCAGCTTCCAGACTATATTCCCCAATACTTCGCTCGTTCGCTCTACTATGACGGTTCATAGTAATGATTTCGCTTTAGTCAAACTAGAGCCAGCGAACTGACGCAAACTTTTTGAGTAAACTCCGTATTATGACTGAACAATATAATGCAAAAGACCTCGAGGTACTTGAAGGTCTCGACCCCGTGCGACACCGCCCGGGAATGTATACCGAGACAGAAAGACCAAACCACCTTGCCCAAGAAGTCATTGATAACTCGGTTGATGAAGCACTAGCGGGACACGCTAAGAAGATTAAAGTCGTGTTGCATGCTGACCAATCGTTAGAAGTGACGGATGATGGCCGTGGTATGCCGGTTGATATCCACCCTGAAAAAGGCATCTCAGGTGTTGAGCTGATTTTAACTAAGCTCCACTCTGGCGGTAAGTTCTCGAACAATAACTACAAGTTTTCAGGTGGTTTGCACGGGGTAGGTATCTCGGTGGTAAACGCGTTGTCAAAACATGTTGAAGTGACGGTTCGCCGTGACGGTCAGGTACATGAAATTGCCCTTGAAGGTGGTCATGCCGTAACGGATCTTACTGTTACAGGTACTTGTGGTCATCGCAATACCGGTACGACGGTACATTTTTGGCCAGATCCAAAATATTTCGATAGCTCTAAGTTCTCTGTTTTACGTCTTATCAATAACTTGCGCGCTAAAGCTGTACTTTGCCCTGGTTTAGAAATCACCTTTGTCGACAAGGTTGGCGGTGAAGAACATAAATGGTTCTATGAAGATGGTCTAAAAGACTACCTTGCAGAAGGTGTGAAAGGTTACACCTTACTGCCTGAGGAACCTTATGTTGGCGAATTCGTTGCTGAAACAGAAATGGCGAACTGGGCGATTATTTGGCAGCCAGAAGGCGGTGATATGATCACCGAGAGTTACGTGAACTTAGTACCAACTAAGCAAGGTGGTACACACGTAAACGGCCTTCGACAAGGTCTGCTTGATGCAATGCGTGAGTTCTGTGAATTTCGTAACCTTCTACCGCGTGGCGTTAAGTTAACGGGTGACGATATTTTCGATCGTTGTTCGTACGTATTATCGGTGAAGATGCAAGATCCGCAATTTGCTGGTCAAACAAAAGAACGTCTTTCTTCTCGTCAAACCGCAGCGTTTGTGTCTGGGGTGGTAAAAGATGCCTTTAGCTTGTGGTTGAACGAAAAACCACAACTGGCAGAACAGTTAGCTGAAGCTTGTATTGCGAATGCTCACCGTCGCATGCGCGCAAGCAAAAAGGTTGTGCGTAAGAAGATTGCTTCAGGCCCAGCACTGCCGGGTAAGCTAACCGATTGTTCGGTTCAAGATTTAAGTCGTACCGAAATCTTCTTCGTGGAAGGGGACTCGGCGGGTGGTTCTGCTAAACAAGCACGTGATCGTGAGTTCCAAGCGGTTATGCCACTTCGCGGTAAGATCCTAAATACATGGGAAGTGTCAGCGGACCAAGTATTGGCTTCACAAGAAGTACATGATATTTCGGTGGCTCTGGGTATCGACCCGGACAACGATGATTTATCAGGCCTGCGTTACGGTAAGATCTGTATCCTTGCCGATGCGGACTCGGATGGTCTTCATATCGCGACACTGCTATGTGCATTGTTTACCCGCCATTTCCATGCATTGGTTGAAGCGGGTCATATCTATGTGGCAATGCCTCCTCTGTATCGTATCGATTGCGGTAAAGAAGTGTTCTACGCACTCGATGACGCAGAGAAAGATGGTGTGCTTGAGCGACTGTCGCAGAAGAAAGCTAAGATCAACGTGCAACGATTCAAAGGTCTGGGTGAAATGAACCCACTTCAGTTACGTGAAACCACCATGGATCCAAACACTCGTCGTCTTGTTCAATTAACGATTGATGACAACGAAGCGACCAACGAGATGATGGACATGCTGCTTGGTAAAAAACGTGCAGATGATCGCCGTACATGGCTACAGACTAACGGTGATATGGCCGAGGTATAATGGATGTCTAACGAAATTACATATGATGGCGTTGAACAGCTGCCAATGCGCAAGTTCACCGAAGATGCCTACTTAAATTACTCAATGTACGTGATCATGGATCGTGCATTACCGTATATCGGTGATGGCTTGAAGCCAGTGCAGCGTCGTATTATCTACGCGATGTCTGAGCTGGGCTTATCAGCTGCATCGAAATACAAAAAATCAGCACGTACCGTTGGTGACGTATTAGGTAAGTATCACCCACACGGTGACTCTGCTTGTTACGAAGCGATGGTATTGATGGCGCAGCCTTTCTCTTACCGCTACCCATTGGTAGACGGTCAAGGTAACTGGGGTGCTCCGGACGACCCGAAATCGTTCGCTGCAATGCGTTATACCGAAGCGAAATTGTCTAAGTTTGCTGAGGTTCTGCTAGGTGAACTAGGTCAAGGCACCGTTGATTGGCAACCAAACTTTGATGGCACCATGAAAGAGCCTCAAATGTTGCCTGCACGTCTGCCTCACATCTTACTTAACGGTATTACTGGTATCGCGGTAGGTATGGCGACTGACATCCCGCCTCACAATGTCCGTGAAGTGGCGAACGCAGCGATTCACTTGATTGATACGCCGAAAGCTGAACTTCCAGATGTGATGGGTTTCATTCAAGGCCCTGATTACCCGACAGAGGCTGAGATTATTTCGCCGAAGTCGGACATCGAAAAGATCTACCGTACTGGACGTGGCAGCATCAAGATGCGCGCGGTTTGGCACAAGGAAGGCTCTGATATTGTTATCACGGCTTTACCTCATCAAGTGTCAGGTGCGAAGTTACTTGAGCAAATTGCTAACCAGATGCGCGCTAAGAAGCTGCCAATGGTTGACGACTTACGTGATGAATCAGATCACGAGAACCCAACGCGTATTGTTGTCGTTCCTCGCTCAAACCGTATCGACTGTGACCAATTGATGAGCCACCTGTTCGCTTCTACGGATCTAGAGAAAAACTTCCGCGTTAACTTGAACATGATTGGTTTAGACAATCGTCCTCAAGTTAAAGGCCTAGTTCAAATTCTGAAAGAGTGGATTGAGTTCCGTCGTACAACTGTTCGTCGTCGTTTGCAGTACCGTTTAGATAAAGTACTAGCACGTTTGCACATTTTAGAAGGTTTGCTTGCTGCTTATCTTAATATCGATGAAGTGATTGAAATCATTCGTACAGAAGACGAACCATGTCCTGTATTGATGAGCCGTTTCAACATTTCTGAAATTCAAGCTAATGCGATTCTTGATATTAAACTTCGTAACTTAGCTAAGTTAGAAGAGTTTAAAATCCGAGCGGAACAAGAGGAACTTGAAGCTGAACGTGAAAAGCTTGAAAAGCTACTCGGTTCAGAGCGTCGCTTGAATACGTTGATCAAGAAAGAAATCCAAGCAGATGCAGATAAATACGGCGATGATCGTCGTTCACCTCTGATTGAGCGTGCTGAAGCGAAAGCACTAACAGAACGTGACTTAGTACCAAGCGAACCAATCACGGTTGTGTTGTCTGAGAAAGGTTGGATTCGTCATGCTAAAGGGCATGAAGTTGATGCTGAAGGCTTGAACTACAAATCTGGTGATAAGTTCTTAGCGAGTGCTAAGGGTAAGAGTAACCAACAAGCGGTGTTCCTTGGCAGTGATGGCCGAAGCTACTCCCTTGAATCTCATTCATTACCGTCGGCACGTAGCCAAGGTGAGCCAATTACAGGCCGCCTGAACGTCAGCCCTGGTACTTCGATTCGCCAAGTGGTGATGGGAGAGAATGAACAATTATGGTTAGTCGGTTCTGATGCAGGTTATGGCTTTGTTTGTAAGGGTAGCGATCTGCTTTCAAAGAACAAGAGCGGTAAAGCGTTAGTTAACTTGCCACAAGCTTCTGAAGTGATGTTGCCAAGCCCTATTGCAGATCTGGACAGTAACCAGATTCTGGCGATTACTAACCAAGGCCGTATGTTGTTGTTCCCTATTAAAGACCTACCTCAGCTGAGCAAAGGTAAAGGCAACAAGATCATCAACATCCCTTCTGCGAAAGCAAAAGAGCGAGAAGAGTTTGTATCGCATCTGATGGCTATTCCAGAGAATGCAACGCTGACTATTTACGCGGGCAAACGTAAACTTGGCTTGAAACCTGCGGATCTTGAAAACTTCCGTGGTGAGCGTGGTCGTCGTGGTGGTCTGCTCCCAAGAGGTTTGCAGCGTGTGACTCGCATCGATATCGATGAACCTAGTGACGCCTAGTTTTGATTGAGTTTATCATTAGCTTTGATTGATAAAAGAAAACCCAGCTTAAGAGCTGGGTTTTTTGTATCTATACTTTTTGTCTCTGTAATTGGCGGTTTGAGTTACTCGCTATTAGCAATCAAACTAAATAAAGACTATAGGCGCGTGTCTTCGGTAATGGTGACCTTGAGTGTCTTGTTTTCACCTTTGCGCAATACACCAACATCAATGATAGTACCCGGGCGAAGGTCAGTAACAATGTCCATTACGCTCTGTCGTCCGCTAATTTGGGTGTTGTTGATGCTGATAATGATATCTTGTGCTTCAAAGCCGGCATCGGCTGCAGGACCATTCGGGTCAATGCCTAAGACAACAATACCACCGATGTTCTTAGTACCGAGCAAGCGTGATGTCACCGAATTGATGTCTTGTCCGTCGATACCAATATAACCACGAATGACACGACCATCGGCGATGATCTTCTCCATGATTTTATTAGCAAGTGAGTAGGGGATTGCAAATGAGATCCCGTAGGTTTCCATGTCGGTAGCTTGTTGGAAAGAAGCCGTGTTGATACCGACGAGCTCACCTTGTGAGTTAACCAGTGCACCACCTGAGTTACCTTCATTGATTGCAGCATCAGTCTGGATAAAGGCTTGGTGACCATCTGCACTGATCGAAGAACGACCTGTTGCAGAGATAATGCCAAAGGTTGTCGTTTGCCCTAGGTTGTATGGGTTACCGATAGCCAGCACCACGTCGCCGACATTTGCTTTGTAATTCGGGTTCAGTGGAATAACAGGTAAGTTGTCACCGCTGACTCGGAGTATCGCAATATCGGTGCGTTTGTCTGAGCCGACAAGTTGTGCGGCCGCTACTCGTCCGTCTTGAAGTGCCACGACTATTTGGTCAGCTTGAGCAACAACATGGAAGTTGGTAATGATGTAGCCTTTTTCGCTAACAATCACCCCTGAACCTAATCCTTGAGTCAGTAGCTTGTTGCGATCGCTTTCTGCGTATTTACGACTATAAATATTGACCACAGCGGGTGCAGCTCGTCGCACCGCTTGGTTAAATGAGATCTGAAGAGAGCCAATATTATCGACTTGAGGGTTCGTGACGTCTGCAACAATCGCCGGCCTTAAACTCGGGAATGCGAGAAGAATAAGCGCCGCTGAAACGAGTCCAAGGGAAATAGAACGAAATAGAAAGGACAGCATGTTTCCCTCTTCAACAAGTAAGGTATGAAGCATCCGTCAATGGATGACTGACTTGATTATCAGTGAAGCATAGCATTTTGATTGATCTAAAGAAAAGGGAGACGGAGTAAGTTTAAAGCAAACTTACTGAGCCTCCCTGTAATTACGCTGACGTATGGCTATCGAATAACTAGATAGATAGTCCTATCGTCTCGCTGGATATTAAGTGCCAATACGCCAGGTTGTTTTTCAAGAATCTTTCTAAATTCAGCAAGGTTCTTAACTGGTTGGCGGTTTACCCCGATGATGATGTCATCTTTAAGAAGCTGATAAGCTTCTGCTGGCGAACCTTGAGCGACACTTGATACCTTGACGCCTGTCGCTGAATCGCTGTCGGTTGTGTTGGTGAGCTCTGCACCGGCAAGTCCTTCATGGAGCTTTTCAGCTTGTGTCTTACTATTTGTGGATTCACCAAGCGTGACGTCAAAGGTCTTATTCTTACCGTCACGAACCACGCCTAACTCGATCTGTTTACCTGCACCTAAGGTGGCTACTTTGGCTCTTAACTCACTAAAAGTGTCAATACGCTTACCGTTAATGGAGACAATGACATCGCCCGCTTTCAATCCGGCTTTGTCTGCAGCACTGTCGGGTACAATTTGGCTAACAAAAGCACCTTTGCTGGACTCATAACCAAGCGCTTCAGCCAATTCCGAGGTGACCTCTCCACCTTGGACACCAAGCATGCCACGTTTTACTTCACCGAAATCGAGAATCTGTTCAGTCAGGTTTGTCATCATATTGGATGGAATGGCAAAGCCGATACCGACATTGCCTCCGTTAGGTCCTAGGATGGCCGTGTTGATACCAATCAGTTCACCGTTAAGATTCACTAACGCACCTCCAGAGTTACCACTGTTAATCGCGGCATCGGTTTGAATGAAGTTTTCGAAGTTCTCTAGATTGAGACCGCTACGTCCTAACGCTGAAACGATACCGGATGTTACGGTTTGACCAAGCCCAAATGGGTTGCCGATAGCCACACTGAAATCGCCGACTCTCAATTTGTCGGAATCTGCGACTTTTATCTGGGTAAGGTTTTTGGCTGTTTCGAGTTTTAATAGCGCGATATCAGACATTTGGTCGCCGCCGATGAGTTCTGCATCGTACTCTCGACCATCATGCAGTTTTACTTTGATATCGTCGGCACCATTGATGACATGGTAATTGGTGACAATATGGCCTTTCTTGGCATCAATGATGACACCAGAGCCTAGCCCGCGGAATGGACGCTCTCGTGTTTGTTCTGGACCAAAAAAGAATTGAAATTGTTCAGGGATTTGCTGACGTTGTACCTGTTTGCCTTCTACGGCAATACTAACCACAGCGGGGGTTACTTGTTCAAGCATAGGAGCAAGGCTTGGTAATTGTTCATTACCCACACTTAATGGAAGTGCGGCTGTAGCTTGAATGGGGGTGATGATTGAACTTAAGCTTAAAGTCAGTACTGATAAAGCAAGCAAAGGTTTTTTCATCATAAACTCCTCTCTAGTTAAGGTCTTAACCCTCTTATACGTTTAATAAGTATGAGAAGTTTCAAATGACCTGAGTGAAAGTTATGACTCAAAAACCTTTGTAAAGTTCACAGAAGTGTTAAATGTTTACGATGCTTTTGCTGTAACGACATCGGGAGCATCCATGATTTCTTTCTTCTGCTCGGTAAATAAACCCGTTGCGCCATTAGCGTAATCTTTCGGTTGTTCTTCAAGCGTCGACTCTTTGACTGAAGACTTATCTTGTGGCTTATCCGAATGAGCAGCGGCTGTTTTCACAAATGGGTTGTCTTGCTCTGGCAGGTTAGGGAGTAGCTCTGAGCTTGTTTTTTCCATGTGTTGGTAAAGCTTTGTATAGTCCTTACCTAAGGTGTCCAACATTTCTGCTGATTTCGCAAAGTGGTCAGCAAGCTCTTGTCGCTGCTGTTCCAGGGCAAACTTTGCGCTATCTAATTCTTTCTGTACGTTCTTTTGTTTTTTGTATTCAGGTGTCATGAGACGAGAAATAGCGACCCCTAAAATAACTCCGACTAGTAAACCGGCAACGGCATACATCCAAGGCATAACAGCTCCTTATTATTGTTTTTTAACATGTTTGTTACTGCTTAGTTACACGTGATACAGCTCCATGGTACTATGAGAAAGCCGCAGTATAAAGAGAAATGCGTGTGCGCTAGTTAGCAGTTTGATGCTGCATTATTCACCGCATAGCGACATGTCTCATACTGTTTGGGCTCATTTTTATTTGCTGTCTGATATCGCTTTCATTGTGGAAATGTCGTCATGAATCCCATTAAAAAATACGAACAAGATATAAAAGAACATGGATTTCAAAGAGATCCAGCACAAGAGCAAGCCGTTAAGTCTTTAGATGAACTCTTTCATCAATTCCAAGATTACATGAATACGCCTATTCCTCAACTGACTCGATTCCAGAAGTTAATGGGCAAAAAGCCAGAACTACCACAGCCACCAAAAGGCCTCTATTTTTGGGGCGGCGTTGGGCGCGGTAAAACGTATTTAATGGATACGTTCTACGATGCCTTACCGACCACAAAAAAAATGCGCGTTCACTTTCACCGTTTTATGTATCGAGTCCATGATGAGCTAAGGGCGCTAGGTAATGTTAGCGACCCGTTGCCTTTAGTCGCAGATAAGTTGAAAGAAGAAGCGGATATTATCTGTTTTGATGAATTCTTTGTTTCAGACATTACCGATGCCATGATCTTAGGAACTTTGTTCCAAGAGTTATTCGCTCGAAACGTTATCTTGGTTGCGACCTCTAATATTCCACCTGCGGATCTGTATCGCAACGGGTTACAGCGAGCGCGTTTCTTACCCGCTATTAAGCTCATTCAAGACAACTGTCATATTCTTAATGTTGATAGCGGAATTGATTATCGTCTGAGAACCTTAGAGCAGGCTGAGATCTACCATTACCCACTGGATAGCCAAGCGAACATTAACCTCGAAACATATTACGCGCAGCTTGTTGGTGAAGATAAAGAGAAGCTTAAGCAGATAGAGGTTAATCACCGTCAATTAGATGTGGTCGAAGCGAGTGATGGTGTGCTGCATGGTACTTTTGCACAGCTTTGTCAGTCGGCTCGTAGCCAGAACGATTATATTGAGTTGTCTCGGGTATATCACACGGTTCTATTGGCTGATGTGTTGCAAATGGGCGCGACTTCCGATGACGCTGCTAGACGCTTTATTGCGTTAGTTGATGAGTTCTATGAGCGCAATGTGAAACTGATTATTTCAGCGGAAGTGGAACTAGAAAAACTATACACCCATGGTCAACTAGAGTTTGAGTTTAAACGTTGTCAGTCGCGTTTAATTGAAATGCAGAGCCATGAGTATTTGGCAAAAGAACACTTAAGTTAGCTTTGATTATCTCGAATAAGAAAGAGAATTAAAAAAATCGTGATTTTGTTCAAAAAGAGGTGATTTTTTCTTCGCTCTTCTCTATAATCCTGCGACCTACCGTTACTGCGGGCCTCTAGCGATGAGTAAAATCACGTTATGCCAAGAGTTTTCCAACACTCGAAGGGGTGATGAATGGTAACTCTTAGACAGTGGGAATACGCGAGTATTCCTTAAGTGTAAATTTTTTAAATAGGTAATTATTAGCATGAAAACTTTCGTTGCTAAACCAGAAACTGTAAAACGCGACTGGTATGTTGTAGACGCTGAAGGCAAAACTCTTGGCCGTCTAGCAAGTGAAATCGCTTCTCGCCTACGCGGCAAGCACAAAGCAGAATACACTCCTCACGTAGACACTGGTGATTACATCATCGTTGTTAACGCTGAGAAAGTTGCTGTAACTGGTAACAAAGCTAAGGGTAAGGTTTACTACCGTCACTCTGAGTTCCCAGGTGGTCTTAAAACTATCACTTTTGAAAAGCTAATTGCTAAGAAACCAGAAATGGTTCTTGAACTAGCAGTTAAAGGTATGCTTCCACGTGGTCCACTAGGCCGCGCGATGTACCGTAAGCTTAAAGTGTACGCTGGTACTGAGCACAACCATGTTGCTCAACAGCCACAAGTACTAGACATCTAAGGGGATTAAGACAATGGCAGAGAATCAATACTACGGCACTGGTCGTCGCAAAAGCTCAGCAGCTCGTGTTTTCATCAAACCAGGCTCTGGTGAGATCGTAATCAACAAGCGCAGCCTTGATGTTTACTTCGGTCGTCCAACTTCTCGTATGGTTGTTAAACAACCTCTTGAGCTAGTTGAACTAACTGAGAAACTTGACCTTTACATCACTGTTTCTGGTGGTGGTATTTCAGGTCAAGCTGGCGCAATCCGCCACGGTATCACTCGTGCTCTTATGGAATACGATGAAACTCTACGCCCTGCTCTACGTGCAGCTGGCTATGTTACGCGTGACGCTCGTTGCGTTGAACGTAAGAAAGTTGGTCTACGTAAAGCACGTCGTAAACCTCAATTCTCTAAGCGTTAATTTTTCTTTACGAAAAAGTACACGCTCCCAGTTTTTCGACTGGAATTGTGGTTCAAAGCTCGGCTATATGCCGGGCTTTTTGTTTTTATGCCCCCTCTAAACGCTTTCCCTCCCTCGTTTTATTTCCAAATTCTTATATTTTGAAAGCTTTTGTAACCCAATGTGCGCTTTGCCTCATGATTGTTACAAAAAGGTAGCTTTATCTTGTCAAAAAGTAGGGTTTTATTTATCATTTGCCGTCAATAAATAGAACTAAATACATATTTTGTTAGCCATGCTCTTTATTCGGAATTATTTCAATCCATAAGGAGCAAATGGGAGAATGTTTGGATGAGCAACGCGCCTTTAAATAACGGTCGCAGGCGTTTCTTAACCGCAACAACAGCCGTTGTTGGTGGTTTAGGAGCAGCTGCTGTAGCCGTGCCTTTTATTAAATCATGGAACCCGAGTGCCAAGGCGAAAGCTGCAGGCGCACCGGTGGAAGTGGAAGTCAGTAAGTTAGAGCCGGGACAAATGGTTCGTGTCGAGTGGCAAGGTAAGCCTGTATGGGTTGTACGCCGTGCTGAATCGGTGCTAGAGAATCTAAAAGCGATCGGTGGTCAACTTCGTGACCCTCAATCTGAAGCGGAACAACAACCAGAATACGCGCAGAACGAGTTTCGTTCAATTAAGCCGGAATTCTTCGTTGCTGTTGGTTTCTGTACGCACTTAGGTTGTTCTCCAACTTACCTGCCAGATTCTTTTGCAGAACAAGTTCAGGGTGTTAAGTCTGGTTTCTTCTGTCCTTGCCATGGTTCAAAGTTTGATATGGCAGGTCGAGTATTCCAAGGCGTACCAGCTCCATTGAATCTTGTTGTACCAAAGCATATGTATTTGAGTGACACTAAGATCATGATCGGTGTGGACGAGGGAGACGCGTAATGCAAGGATTGCTTGATTGGGTAGAGAAACGTCTACCCGCGATGAATGCTTACAAGAAGCATTTATCTGAATACCCAATGCCTAAGAACTTTAACTTTTGGTACCTTTTTGGTTCTTTAGCAATGTTAGTACTGGTTAACCAAATCCTTACGGGTATTTGGCTGACAATGAACTATGTACCGTCTGGTGAGGGCGCATTTGCTTCTGTTGAATACATCATGCGTGATGTGGAATACGGTTGGCTACTGCGTTACATGCACTCAACAGGTGCATCGGCATTCTTCGTTGTGATCTACCTGCATATGTTCCGTGGTCTAATCTACGGTTCTTACCAAAAGCCTCGTGAGTTACTTTGGATCTTCGGTATGTTGATCTTCTTAGTGCTTATGGCTGAGGCTTTCATGGGCTACCTACTACCATGGGGTCAAATGTCTTACTGGGGTGCTCAGGTAATCATTTCTCTGTTTGGTGCGATCCCTGTTATAGGTGATGACCTAACGCTTTGGATCCGTGGTGACTACATCATCTCTGGTGCAACGCTGAACCGTTTCTTCGCACTGCACGTTATTGCTCTGCCAATTGTACTTCTGCTGCTTATCGTACTTCACGTACTAGCGCTGCACGAAGTGGGTTCGAACAACCCAGACGGTATCGAAACCAAGCTTCCTAAAGGCACAATGGGCGACGACTACAAAACTCAGTTCCCATTCCACAAGGATTACACTAAGAAATACGACATCATTGACTCTATTCCTTTCCACCCATACGGGACGGTAAAAGATATGGTTGGTGTTGCTGGTTTCCTATTCTTGTTCTGTTACGTGCTGTTCTTTAACCCAGAAATGGGGGGGTACTTCCTTGAACCGCCTAACTTTGAAGCTGCAAACCCGCTGAAAACACCTGAGCATATTGCTCCAGTTTGGTACTTCACGCCGTTCTACGCTGTACTTCGTGCTGTTCCAGATAAGCTGTTAGGTGTAGTTGCAATGGGCGCTTCAATTGTTGTGCTATTCCTACTGCCATGGTTCGACCGTTGTAAAGTGCGTTCTTACCGTTACCGTAGCAAATTGCATTTGATTAACATCATCCAATTCACAATAAGCTTTATTGCGCTTGGTGTACTTGGTGCGCTTCCAGCAACGCCTACATACACGCTATTAGCTCAAATCTTTAGCTTAGGTTACTTCATGTTCTTCGTTCTGCTGTGGTTCTACAGTAAAAATGAAGCGACGAAACCATTACCAGAAAGGGTGACATTCAAATGAAAAAGTGGATTGTAATTTTATTTGCTATGTTGCCGTCACTAGCGATGGCAGCGGGTGCAGGCGTACCATTAGACAAAGCAAACAATGATTTAACAGACAAAGCTTCATTACAAAATGGCGCTAAGATGTTCATGAACTACTGTTTCGCTTGTCACTCAACGCAGTACCAACGTTATGAACGTGTTGCGAATGATTTGGAGATTCCTTTAGACCTAATGAAGGAAAACCTGATCTTCGATCCTGAAGTGAAAATTGGTAGCTTGATGGTTAACGCTATGCCTTCTGAGCAAGCTGCTAGTTGGTTTGGTGCTCCACCACCAGATCTAACATTGGTTGCTCGTGTTCGTGGCGCAGATTGGCTATACACGTACCTTCGTACTTTCTATGAAGATCCGTCTCGTCCATTTGGTGTGAACAACCTGGTTTTCCCAAGTGTTGGTATGCCGCATGTTCTTGAAGAGCTACAAGGTATCCCAACGCCAATCTACGATACTCACATGGTCGATGGTGAGGAAGTTAAGGTTGTTGTTGGCACTGAAACGGATGGTTCTGGCGAATTAAGTGCTGGTGAGTATGACGAAGCAGTTCGTGACCTTGTTAACTTTTTGGTTTACTCGGGCGACCCTGTTCAACTTGAGCGTCATGCTATGGGTTGGTGGGTAATGGCCTTCTTAGTAATCTTCACTATCATCGTGATTTTGCTGAAGAAAGAGTATTGGCGTGATGTGCACTAATTGTGCTATAATACCGTGCTAATTCCCAAATTATGTTAATGTTCAATGGAGGCTTTAGGCCTCCATTGTTTTTATTTAAAGTGTACTGGAGGGCTCCATGGCTGTAGCTGCCAATAAACGTTCTGTAATGACTCTTTTCTCAAGTGCTTCTGATATGTATAGCCATCAGGTGCGCATTGTTCTTGCTGAAAAAGGCGTAAGTGTTGAAGTTGAGTTGGTTGATGAAAAAAATCTACCAGCAGAGCTTGTTGAACTGAACCCGTACAAATCAGTACCTACTCTTGTTGATCGTGAGCTTGCTCTATATGACTCTAAGATCATCATGGAATACCTAGATGAGCGTTTCCCTCATCCACCATTGATGCCTGTATACCCGGTTGCTCGTGGTAACAGTCGTCTAATGATGTACCGAATTGAGCGTAACTGGTATTCAGTTGCAGAGAAGATCGTTAAAGGCAACGCTGAAGAATCTGAAGCAGCTCGCGTGAAATTACGCAACGACCTATTAACTCTTGCTCCTATCTTCGCTGAGTATGAATACTTCATGAGCGAAGAGTTTAGCCTAATTGATTGTTACCTAGCTCCGCTACTATGGCGTTTACCTGAGCTTGGTATCGAACTGATTGGTCCTGGTTCTAAAGAACTTAAGATTTACATGAACCGCGTATTCGAACGTGATTCATTCCTAGCTTCTCTAACGGAAGCTGAGCGCGAGATGCGACTCGTTCGCTAAGCGTTTATGGATATTTCAAATATGACTCCACGCCGACCATACATGCTTCGTGCATTTTATGAATGGCTGGTTGATAACGAACTGACTCCACACTTGGTTGTTGAAGCAACATTGCCGGGTGTGAGAGTTCCAGAAGAGTTTGTTCAAGATGGTCAGATCATTCTGAACATCGCGCCTCGTGCGGTTGGACAACTTGAACTGGGTAACGAAGCTGTGACGTTTAGTGCTCGCTTTAGTGGTCGTCCACACTCTGTGATCGTTCCGCTATACGCAGTACAAGCAATTTATGCTCGTGAGAATGGTGCTGGTACCATGTTTGAACCTGAAGAGGCTTACATGGAAGCGTTTGAAGAAGGAATTGAAGAAAGTCCTTTTGAAGAACAAGAAAAAGGCCCATCTTTGAGTGTTGCAACAGCAGACGTAGATGCTGAAGAGTCTGACTCAGAACCTGAGCCATCTCGTCCAGCGAAAGGTCGCCCAAGCCTTCGTGTTATCAAATAGCGTTATTTTTTAAATAACTCCAAATACAAAAAAAGCAGCGATTTATCGCTGCTTTTTCTTTTTGTGCTAACTGACTTTTATTAATCTGATTCATTTCGTTAGGCTTTACCAGCCAACCAACCAGCTAATAAGCAGCTAAGTTAGCTGAGTAAATTCAGAGGGCGTTAGTTTACCGAATTGTCATCTTCACCATATTCAAACGCTCGAATCACCTGCTTCACACCAGAGATATTACGCGCAACTTCTGTCGCGATATCAGCGTGTTCCCGAGAAACTAATCCAAGCAGAAATACTTCTGAATCTTCAGTAATGACTTTGACTTTGATACCGTTAAGCTCAGACTTGGCAAGTAGGGCAGACTTCACTTTAGTGGTAATCCAACTGTCTTTGCTGATAGCACTAACAGACAGTGGCTCTTTCACTCGGATCTGGTTGTGTATACTTTCAACTCCCGTTACTGCTTTAGCTTGGCTTTCAAAAGCACGACGTTCAGCATCTGTCGTTGCTTGCCCCATCAGAACTACTGAACCACGGTAAGAGCTTGCTGTGATACTGACATTGCCGCGAAATGGCGGTTTATTGGTCATAGCTGCAACTTCAAATTCGATATTGTTGTCGCTCCAAATCTCTTTGGTGGTTCGTGTATCTGTGACTAGATTTGCAGTAGTTGCTGCACCAGCAATGAAAAGACCAGCACAACCAGATAACGACAGTGTAAGTAGCGAAACACTAATCAGCTTAAGCAGCTTCATAGAAGTTAATGATTTCATCGTGATGCTCCGTATATCACTCTTCGTGAGCTGGGAAGAGTACTTGATCGATTAGGTCACATAAGCAGTGTAGTGTCACCATGTGTACTTCGTGGATACGTGCTGTACGGTGTGAGGGAATACGAATTTCTACATCGTGCTCACCAAGCAGGCCAGCCATTTCACCACCATCTTTACCAGTAAAGGCGATGATTGTCATATCACGTGTTACCGCAGCTTCCATTGCTTTGATGATATTTTTACTGTTACCACTAGTAGATATAGCCAGTAAAATATCGCCAGTTTGACCAAACGCGCGCACTTGCTTAGAGAAGATCTCTTCGTAGTGGTAGTCGTTTGCCACCGCCGTTAGTGTGGTGTTATCAGCAGTGAGAGCCATTGCTGGAAGGCTAGGACGCTCGGTTTCAAAGCGATTAAGTAGGCAAGAGACAAATTGCTGAGCATTCGATGCCGAACCACCGTTACCACAACAAAGAATCTTGTTTCCGTTAAGCAGGGTTGCAACCATTGCTTGAGCGGCATGCGTGATTGCGTCTGGCAGAGCTTCTGCCGCCGCAATTTGGATTTGAATACTTTCTGTAAAACTTTCTTTGATGCTGTCTAGCATGTTTATCCTTGGGTAATCGCGTTTTGAATCCAGTCGATAGTGTCATTCGGCCCTTCGATGGCAATGATATCAAACCTGTAATCTGTAGAGTGTACCGACAAGCCTTGCTGCATAAGCCAAACATTGGCTGTTTTGAGTAGCTTTTGTGACTTTTTGGCTGTCACCATTTCAGCGGCATGTCCGTAGCGTGTTTGCTTGCGGTATTTTACCTCAGTAAACACAACCGTATTGTTATGGCGCATTATAAGATCAATTTCGCCACACTTTGCTATGAAGTTTTCTTCAATTAACGATAAACCGTGGCGAACTAAATAATTCTTTGCCACGGTCTCGTATTTATCACCCACTTGTTTGTGGGTGATTGTTGGCTTGGATAGGAACTTACGGCTAAAAAGCCCCATGCTCTGCCCAGCTGATTTCACGTTGAACCACACAGTTGTTGTCGATGGTTAATACGCCGGTTTCACCTGTAATGCTGTAATCTTGTACGGCTTTCATCTGTGGTAGTGCATCCATTAGATAGTATGCATCCATTCCTAGAGCTTGTAGACGCTTTTGGCTGTTCGAGTGTGAAGGCCATAGGTCATTAAGCGCTTTGTTAAGCTCGTTTTTGTTCTCGACTAATAGCGGGATATCGCTGTAGAAGACACCCGTTAGGTCTTCATATTGCTTGTCACCGCTGTTGCTGCGTGAGTTTGAAAACAGTGCAGGTTGGCTAGCATCAGGGTTAATTGCAACTTCAATGAAGGGTTTGATGAGTGTTAGCTCTGAGTTCTTAGCGACAATGTAGACAGAATCGATATCACGACGACTGCGTGGCTCTGTTTCTAGGTCTAGGTTAAGTAGCCCATCCATTTGAGCGATACGTTGTTGGCTCTCTTGTAAACCGAAAATCTGATTCACATTACGCTGCAGTTGGCGTTTGTCAGAGAAGAAGCTGATTGCAACGTCGTTGTTGCTGTATTTCTGCCACTCTTCGTTAAATGCTTGCTTAACGCGGTCACCTAAGCGTCCTTTGGGTGCAAGAATAAGTGGGTACTTATAGCCTTGTGCAAAAAGGTGTTTCGCAGCCTGAGCGACTTCTTGTTCTGGCGATAAAGCGAGATAACAAATATTAGTATCTGGTTCTAGCTGAGTTGGAATATTAAGAGCTAATGCTGGAATCGAGTTTTCGTGGTTTTTCTGCGCTTGTTGAAGCTTAGTGATATTGCTCTTAATCAGAGGGCCAACGATGAAATCAACGTTATTCTCTTCCAGTTTCGCTTTAATTTCAGCGGCACTTTGTACGTTGGTATCCATTACGGTCAACGTTGCATCTTCTTCACGCTCTTTGTCATTCATCATCGCAAAGATGAAACCATCACGCACAAGTTGTGCTTGCTTACCGTACTTACCTGTTAGCGGCAGCAGTAGCGCAGTGCTGGTTGGTTTGCTGATTTCTAACGCTAATATGTCGGTGATCGCTTGAGGTGTGTAAGTAGCCGCAGGGTGCTGAGGATTCTCTGCCAACCAATCAGTCAGGGTTTCCTGTAGGTTTGGAAGGTTCGAATTCAGCGTCTTCATGTAGATAGCCAGTTGCAACCAACCTGAAAGCACATCTTCTGTCGGCGATGTTTTCAGTTCTAGAATCTCGTATTGAGAGTAGCTATTCAGGTTCTGCCAAATACGGTCGGCCGTTTGCTGTTGGCTTTCGTCGCTAGCGTCCAGATATTCAGAATAAAGGACTAACTCACGGCTCGCTTCGAAATATTCATTCTGTATTTCGGAAATGTTGGCGCGTAGCTCGTGATAATCTTTCCATTGCTCGTTCGGAAGCTTCCACCAAGGTTGAAAGTTCAGTTGGCTGTACGCTTGCTGTGGTTGCGAGTTATTCACCAGCAGTTGAGCGCGAGCTAGTTGCCATTCTGCTTGTTGAACTTCACTCAGCTCTTGTTTGGCTAAGCGTTTGATCAGCAGAGTCGCTTGATCGGTTTTTCCAGCTTGCACAGAAGCCTTAAGCGCCATGATTAACCAGTCGTTTTGTAGACTTCCTTTGCTACTATCCGCCTGCATCATGTAACTTTCAGTTGATTGCGCTGGATCTAGTGTAATATCAACACGCGTTGGTGCTTGAGGACCTGAAGAACAAGCCGCCAATGTAATTGCTAATGCAATTGGAGTGAGTAAGCGTGGTACACTGAGTCTCTTATGGTTCATCGTTGCCATGAGTTCTTTAAATTCCGTATAAATTTGTATCTATATTAATCGTTGAAGTGATGGTAAACAAATGACAGATAACAAAACCTTGCTCACAGAGAGCCCAACTCTCTATATTGTGCCAACCCCAATCGGAAATTTGGGAGATATCACTCAAAGAGCAATTGAAATTTTATCAAGTGTCGATGTTATTGCAGCCGAAGACACACGCCACACGGGTAAGCTGCTTGCTCACTTCAATATATCAACCAGAACGTTCGCTTTACATGATCATAATGAACAAACTAAAGCACAAGTTCTAGTCGAAAGGTTATTAGAAGGTCAGTCTATCGCATTAGTCTCTGATGCGGGTACTCCTTTAATCAGTGATCCAGGTTACCATCTTGTCTCACAATGTCGTCAAGCGGGTGTGAGAGTTGTGCCACTTCCTGGTGCTTGTGCTGTGATTACCGCACTAAGTGCGTCTGGTTTGCCGTCTGATCGTTTCAGCTTTGAAGGTTTCTTACCGCCAAAGAGCAAAGGTCGTAAAGACAAGTTCTTAGAGATCGCAAAAGCAGAACGCACGTGTATCTTCTACGAATCTCCGCACCGTATTACGGACTCTCTACAAGACATGCTAGAGATCTTAGGCCCTGACCGTGAGGTTGTGTTGGCGCGTGAGCTAACCAAAACCTTCGAAACCATCCAAGGTCTGCCACTTGGTGAACTTATTGAGTGGATTGAAGAAGACGCAAACCGTAAACGCGGTGAGATGGTATTGCTAATTCACGGTCACCGTGAAGAAGCGAGCACAGAGTTGCCAGACGAAGCGACTCGCACGCTGGGTATTCTAACCAAAGAACTGCCACTTAAAAAAGCAGCGGCGATGACGGCAGAAATCTACAATCTGAAAAAGAACGCTTTATACAAATGGGGCTTAGAGCATCTAGACAACTAGATAGCTCTTTATAGACTAGATACCTATTTATAGAGTAGCTAACCTGTATTGAAAAGCTTGTGAGGAGTGATGGTAATACCGTCGCTCCTTTTTTGTGCTTGGATTGTGTGAAATTCGTGCACTTGCTTAATGGTTTGCAGCATATTTGTGATCTCGCTAGACACTGCACACTAATCTCTATACAATCCGCCCTCGGAGTTGAACGGGTAATCGCTGCTTTGCTGATGTCCTTCGGGAGACTGACGTTGAGGTCCTTCGGGAAACTGACGTTGAAGTCCTTCGGGAGACTGGTAGAGGGGAGGAACGTCCGGGCTCCATAGAGCAGGGTGCCAGATAACGTCTGGGGGGCGCGAGCCCACGACAAGTGCAGCAGAGAGAAGACCGCCGATGGCCTCAT
This sequence comes from Vibrio sp. 1F169, assembly GCF_041439605.1. Lineage (NCBI taxonomy): Bacteria > Pseudomonadati > Pseudomonadota > Gammaproteobacteria > Vibrionales > Vibrionaceae > Vibrio > Vibrio sp. 1F169. Next base: position 23,414 of record NZ_JBGOOI010000031.1, read on the forward strand.
TTCTTCGGAAGAGGCACAGGTAAGGCTGAAAGGGTGCGGTAAGAGCGCACCGTGCGACTGGCAACAGTTCGTAGCAAGGTAAACTCCACCCGGAGCAAGATCAAATAGGCCCTCGCATTGCGCTGCTCGCGTATGAGGGCGGGTAGATTGCTTGAGCCTGTGAGCGATTGCAGGCCTAGACGAATGGTTACCGCCGCGCAAGCGGAACAGAACCCGGCGTATGTGTCAACTCCACCTATATAAAGAACCCATCATTACTTAACGGTAGTGATGGGTTTTTTGCTTTATATTGACGTTAATTATTTAGATTTCCTTAGAATCCATCATCTTGATATGAGCTTGGGTCAAAAATTCCCAAAGCCTATACACAATATGGTGGAGATACGGCGTGAAATCAGTAAACTAAAACGTTAATAGAACATATTATTGCCGAACTAATGGCTCAATCCATTCACTGAGAAGACTATGACAGAAGCATTCAAACATATTTCAGTATTGCTTAACGAATCTATTGACGGACTTGCGATCAAACCTGACGGTACCTATATCGATGGTACTTTTGGCCGTGGTGGTCACAGCCGTACAATCCTGTCTAAACTGGGCGAGAATGGAAGACTCTTTAGTATCGACCGCGATCCACAAGCGATTGCCGAAGCACAAAAGATTGATGACCCTCGTTTTACGATTATTCACGGCCCGTTCTCAGGTATGGCTGAATATGCAGAGCGTTATGACTTAGTCGGTCAAGTGGATGGCGTATTGCTGGATTTAGGTGTCTCTTCACCACAGCTGGATGATGCTGAACGTGGCTTTAGCTTTATGAAAGATGGCCCGCTTGATATGCGTATGGATCCAACAACCGGCATTCCTGTTTCTCAGTGGTTGGTTGAAGCTGATCTTGATGACATCACATGGGTTATTCGTGAGTTCGGTGAAGACAAACACGCTCGTCGTATCGCGAAAGGCATCATTGCTTATCAAGAGAATGAAGAGAACGAACCGCTAACGCGCACTGGTCAACTGGCTAAGCTTATCTCTGATGTCGCTCCAAAAAGCTTCAAAGAGAAAAAACACCCAGCAACACGTGCTTTCCAAGCATTCCGTATCTACATTAACAGTGAACTAGAAGAGATCGATACCGCACTGAAAGGCGCGGCAAGCATCCTTGCTCCTCAAGGTCGTATCTCTGTTATCAGTTTCCACTCGCTTGAAGACCGTATGGTGAAGCGCTTTATACGTAAAGAGAGCCAAGGACCGCAAGTACCACATGGCCTGCCACTAACTGAAGAGCAGATCAAAGCGCTAGGCAGTGCCGATCTGAAACCAATTGGTAAAGCAATCAAGCCTTCTAAAGATGAAGTGGATGAGAATACTCGTTCGCGTAGTTCAGTACTACGAATCGCAGAAAAGCTATAGTCAATGAAGACCTCCAAACCCAACTTAGCCAAGATAATCTTTTTTGATTTGCTCTCCGTGGGTAAAGTCCCATTGGGGCTTCTTATCTGCATCTTTGCGAGTGCGATGGGGGTCGTTCTTACGACACATGTATCACGTCAGGCGATTACGCAAAAAGACATGGCATTGGTGGAGCGGGAACAACTTGATGATGAGTGGCGAAATTTAATGCTTGAAGAGACGGCGCTAGCAGAACACAGCCGCGTTCAAGCATCGGCAAAAAGAGAGCTAGACATGAAACGTCCAGACTCCGACAAAGAAGTTGTGATCACACTGAAATGACCGGTAAAAAGGAAAAAACACCCGCAAAAACCGTTAATGAATCAACGAAAGAGCGAGTGAAGAGCGAAAAGGATTCGGATCCAATTCTTATTAAATGGCGTTTCAACGTTGTTATTGCTTTCGTGTTTCTAGCCTTTGCTGCACTCGTTGGCCGTGTGGCTTACATCCAAATCATTGAACCCGATAACTTAATTCGTCAGGGCGATCTTCGCTCAGTGCGTGTTAAGGCTATTCCTTCTGCTCGCGGTATTATCTCTGACCGCAATGGCGAGCCGCTTGCTGTGAGTGTTCCCGTTGAAGCTGTATGGGCCGACCCAAAAACGATTTTCGATAAAAATGGTATGGCCCAGATTGATCGTTGGTATGCGTTAGCCGATGTACTTGGCCTACAGCGACAATCGATGATCGATAAGATATCTAGCAACAAATCCCGTCGATTTATTTATCTACAAAGACAAGTTAGCCCTGCGATGGCTAAGTATATCCGTGAACTTAAGCTGGTGGGTGTGGGCCTGAAAGCGGAATCTCGACGTTACTACCCTGCTGGTGAAGTCAGTGCACACCTTATCGGTGTGACCGGAATTGATGGGCACGGCCTGGAAGGGGTTGAACGCAGTTACGATAAATGGCTTACGGGCGAAGCAGGCAAGCGAACGATTCGTAAAGACCGCTACGGACGCGTTGTCGAAAACATTGCGTTAGAAGAACGCGAAGAAGGCAAACCACTAGAACTCACCATCGATCAACGACTGCAGGCGATAGCCTATCGAGCGATTAAGCAAGCGGTGGCCGATCATAAAGCGACCTCAGGCTCTGCAGTATTACTCGATGTGAAAACGGGCGCTGTGTTAGCCATGGTCAATGCACCGTCTTACAACCCGAACAACCGCTCTGATTTACAAAGCTTTAAAATGCGAAACCGCGTGCTGACCGATGCTATGGAGCCTGGCTCAACAGTGAAACCTTTTGTGGTGCTCGCCGCATTAGAAAATGGTACAGCTGATGCGAAATCTATTATTGATACAGGTAATGGCATCATGCAAATTGGAGGTAGCCGAGTACGTGATACCTCTAAAGTGGGCAAGGCTGATTTAGCCTTGATCCTTAAAAAATCAAGTAACATCGGCGTGGCGAAATTAGCGCTTGATATGCCACTTGAAGCGTTACTTGGTATGTACAGTTCGGTTGGTTTAGGCGAAATGTCTGGGCTAAATCTCGTGGGTGAAACGAGTGGTATTTTCCCTAACCGTCGCCGTTGGTCTAAGTTCGAAATCGCGACGCTATCGTTTGGTTATGGCTTATCTGTGACCCCGCTTCAGTTGGCTCATGCTTATGCAACGTTAGCCAACAAAGGCATGTATGAACCGATTCATATCATTAAAAGCAACGACCAAGACTTCTCAAAGCAGATCATCAAACGTGAAAATGCAGAGATGGTATTGCAAATGTTAGAAGGCGTGACTCAAAAGGGCGGAACGGCAACCAGAGCCGCTGTTCCGGGTTATCGAGTTGCGGCAAAAACGGGTACATCTCGGAAAGCCGCTGCGGGTGGCTATAGTGATGAGTATATTGCTATAACGTCGGGTTTTGCTCCAGTCAGCGATCCAAGAGTAGCTCTGGTTGTCGTAGTCAATGAGCCGCAAGGTGACCTTTACTATGGTGGTTCAGTTGCTGCCCCCGTTTTTTCTGAAATCATGAAGGGGGCACTGCAAATACTCAATGTCCCTGCTGATGAAAACAAGTTTCAAGAATAGAGCCAATCAGGATTCAATATGAGTAATAGCCTCACGCTGTCATCTTTACTTTCTCCTTGGGGGGACTTTAGTTCACTTGAGCTAGATGCGATTGCTGTTGAGCAATTGGAGTTGGATAGCCGTACCATCAAGGAAGGCGATATTTTTGTTGCCATTGTTGGACATGCCATTGATGGTCGTCGCTTTATCGACAAAGCCGTCGCTCAAGGTGCGAAAGCTGTCATTGCACAAGCGAGTGATGACAAAACTCATGGCTTGGTTGAGTGGTTAAATGCTGTTCCTGTTGTTTATGTATCTGAGCTAAATTCAATTCTCTCTGAACTGGCTGGCCGAGTTTATTCTTCTCAAGCGACTAAGTTGATTGGTGTTACCGGTACCAATGGCAAAACCACCATCACCCAATTGATTGTTCAGTGGCTTGATTTGGTCGGCCAGCGTTCGGCGGTAATGGGCACCACGGGTAATGGCTTCTTAGATAACCTAAAAACAGCGGCTAATACCACAGGCAGCGCGATTGAAATACAACGCACACTGAGCGAGTTGGCTGAGGAAAGTGCAGTTTATACCGCGATGGAAATCTCTTCTCATGGTTTGGTTCAAGGCCGAGTAAAAGCGTTGGATTTTGAGGTTGGTGTGTTCACTAACTTGAGTCGTGATCACCTTGATTACCACGGCACGATGGAAGAGTACGCATTGGCTAAGAAAAGCCTGTTTACTCAACACAAATGCAAACATGCAGTGATCAATGTGGATGATGAAGTCGGCAAAGCGTGGATGGCAGATTTGTCCAATGCAATAGCTGTTTCATTGCTTCCGTTGTCTGATTACCAACAGTCGGTGTGGGCATCTGATGTCGCCTATGCAGAAACTGGGATTAAGCTCTCTTTCGATGGTAGCTGGGGGCAAGGTGATCTTTCGGTTCCATTGATTGGTCAGTTCAACGCATCAAACGTACTGGTTGCTTTCGCGACTTTGCTTTCATTGGGTATCGACAAGCAAACCTTGGTCGACACCGCGTCTCAGCTTCAACCTGTTATTGGTCGTATGGAACTGTTTCAAGTTCCGAGCAAAGCAAAAGTCGTTGTCGATTACGCGCACACGCCAGATGCTCTAGAAAAAGCATTGGCTGCACTGCGTGTACACTGCTCTGGAAAGCTGTGGGCTATCTTCGGCTGTGGTGGCGATCGCGACACAGGTAAGCGCCCAATGATGGCGGTAACGGCAGAGCAGTTCGCCGACAAAATTATTATTTCAGATGACAACCCTCGCAGCGAAGATCCTGCACTGATTGTTAAAGACATGCTAGCTGGCTTAAGCGAACCAGAATCTGCATTCGTCGAGCACGATCGCTATCAAGCGGTTAAGTTTGCCCTAGAACAGGCCGGCTGTAATGACATTATTCTTTTGGCTGGTAAAGGCCATGAGGATTACCAAGTATTGAAAGACGAAACGATCCATTACTCAGATCGAGAGTCTGCGCTACAACTTTTAGGTATTTCATAATGATTGATGTATCACTCGAGCAGATTTGTTCAGCGGTGAGCGGTCAGCTGATTGAGGCTGGCAAGTCGAGCAATAGTGTTATTAATGCGGTTTCTACTGACACTCGAACCGTTGAAGAGGGTGCACTGTTTGTTGCTCTTGTTGGCGAGCGTTTTGATGCGCATGACTTTTGTCATCAAGCGGTAGAAGCTAATGCGAGCGCGTTGTTAGTCGAACGAAAACTTGACCTAAATATTACTCAGGTGGTTGTTGAAGACACTAAACTTGCTTTAGGTCAGCTAAGTGCTTGGATCCACAAACAGTGTGACGTGCCAACCATGGCGATTACAGGCAGTTGTGGTAAAACGACGGTTAAAGAGATGGTGGCAAGCATTCTGCAGCAACGTGGCAAGGTGTTGTTTACCGCAGGTAACTTCAATAATGATATTGGAGTGCCATTAACCTTGCTGCGCAGTGAAGCAAATGACGACTATGCCGTGATAGAACTGGGCGCGAACCACATTGGTGAAATTGCCTATACCACGCAGCTTGTGAAACCACAGGTGGCGTTAGTTAATAACGTAGCTGCAGCGCACTTAGAAGGCTTTGGGTCTATCAATGGTGTGAAACAAGCGAAAGGTGAAATCTTTCAGGGGCTTGCTGCTGATGATACTGCTATTGTTAATCTAGAGAGCAACGGTGGTGACTTTTGGAATGACGTGCTTGCAGATAAAAGCGTGCTGACATTTTCAGAAAGCGACAGCAAGGCGGATTATTTTGCCAAGAATATTCGCATCAATGAGCAAGGTGAAGCGTGCTTTGATATGCAGACACCTCAAGGGTCCATATTTGTTGAGCTTGGTATCATCGGTCAACATAACGTAGCGAATGCATTAGCAGCTGCAGCGTTGAGTATCCAATTTGGAGCCTCGCTTGATGAGGTGAAAAATGGTTTAGCGAATCTGATCTCTGTCAAAGGGCGAGTTGAGGTTCAACAATTAAGTCAGAATATCAAACTCATAGATGACAGTTACAACGCCAGCGTGCCAGCAATGAAGGCGGCAGCGAAGCTACTCTCGAGCTTCAAAGGTCAACGTTGGTTAATTTTAGGTAATATGGCTGAATTAGGCGATGAAAGCCTTGCACTTCACCGTCAAGTCGGTGAATATGCTGCCCCATTCGCTTTTGAGTATGTACTTACTTACGGTGATGATACCAAGGTGATTAGTGAGGTCTGTAATGGTACCCACTTTACAACGCATCAAGCGATGATCGCGCACATAGAGCAGCACCTAAGCTTGCCAGAAAGCGTGTCACATACCTTATTGGTAAAAGGCGCGAATAGTGCAGGAATGAGTAAAATAGCCGCTGCTTTAAAGGAGAACTTTTCATGATAATTTGGCTTGCAGAGCTACTACAGCCACACTTTTCTTTTTTCCGTTTGTTCGAATACTTATCGTTTCGTGCAATCGCGAGTATTTTGACGGCGTTATGTCTGTCACTGTGGATGGGACCTCGTTTAATTGAGCGTCTGCAAATGCTACAAATTGGCCAAGTTGTTCGTAATGACGGCCCTGAATCTCATTTCAGCAAACGTGGCACGCCAACCATGGGCGGTGTGATGATCCTTGCTGCGATCATTATTACGGTATTGATGTGGGCTGATCTCTCGAATCCTTATGTTTGGGCTGTATTAGTTGTACTTGCTGGTTATGGCGCGGTTGGCTTTGTTGATGACTACCGTAAAGTCGTTCGTAAGAACACCGATGGTTTGATCGCTCGCTGGAAGTACTTCTGGCAATCAGCAATTGCGTTAGTCGTGGCGTTTGCTCTGTATGCTCACGGGCACGATACTGCAGCAACTCAATTGGTTGTTCCTTTCTTTAAAGATGTGATGCCACAACTTGGTTTACTGTATATCGTACTAACTTACTTTGTTATTGTGGGAACCAGTAACGCGGTAAACCTAACAGACGGCCTAGACGGCTTGGCCATTATGCCAACGGTTATGGTTGCGGCTGGTTTTGCTGTAATTGCTTGGGCGACCGGTAACGTTAACTTTGCGTCATACTTACACATTCCATACATCCCATACACCTCCGAGCTGGTTGTGGTATGTACTGCTATCGTAGGTGCTGGACTTGGTTTTCTATGGTTCAATACTTATCCTGCACAAGTATTCATGGGCGATGTTGGCTCACTAGCGCTTGGTGGTGCTCTGGGTGTGATCGCTGTGTTAGTTCGCCAAGAGTTGGTATTGGTTATCATGGGCGGTGTGTTTGTAATGGAGACCTTGTCAGTGATACTGCAAGTTGGCTCTTACAAATTGCGCGGTCAGCGTATTTTCCGCATGGCACCAATTCACCACCATTATGAACTGAAAGGTTGGCCGGAGCCACGTGTCATCGTGCGTTTTTGGATCATCTCAATGGTATTAGTACTGGTTGGCCTAGCGACACTGAAAGTTCGTTAATCTTATGTGAGCCTCTGATTAGAGGCTCTTTAAAACTATTAAGAGCATCTTGTTTAAATGGAACGTTGGCAAAATATTCAAAATGTAGTGGTTGTGGGGCTCGGTATTACCGGGCTCTCTGTCGTTAAACATCTCGTAAAATATCAGCCTCATACTCATGTGAAGGTGATTGATACTCGAGAGCTACCACCAGGAAAGGAATCTTTACCCGAATCGGTAGAACTGCATTCTGGAAGTTGGAATAGCCAATGGTTAGCGGAAGCTGATTTGGTGATTGCTAACCCAGGTATCGCCTTAGCGACGCCTGAAATACAAGATGTTATTCAAGCGGGAACTCCGGTTGTTGGCGATATTGAACTGTTTGGCTGGGCGGTAGACAAACCTGTTGTGGCTATCACGGGTTCCAATGGCAAGAGCACAGTGACCGATCTAACGGGTGTACTTGCAAAGGCTGCTGGTCTTAACGTTGGTGTTGGTGGCAACATCGGTATTCCTGCCTTAGACCTTCTTGAGCTTGATGCTGATTTATATGTCCTTGAGCTTTCAAGCTTTCAGCTAGAGACAACATCCAGTCTAAACCTTGCAGCGGCGGCCTTTTTGAACTTGTCAGAAGATCATATGGATCGCTATCAAGGCATGGCCGATTACCGTGACGCCAAATTAAGAATTTTTAACAACGCTCAGTACGCGATTGTAAACCGCGAAGACAAAGAGACTTATCCTGACCACAGTATGCCATTAGTGACATTCGGACTCGACAACCAAGAGTTTGGTGTGGCGACGATTGATGGTACTGAATGGCTAACGGACAACGGCAAGCCTGTACTTCCTAGCCAAGATTTAACATTGGTTGGACGTCATAATGTGGCGAATGCTTTAGTCTCTTTAGCACTGCTTAAGCAAGTCGGTATCGATTACAGCAAAAGTCTTGAAGCTTTGAAAGCCTACAATGGTTTGACGCATCGTTGCCAAGTAGTGGCTGACAAACGCGAAATTAAATGGGTTAACGACTCGAAAGCGACCAACGTAGCCAGTACATTAGCGGCTCTGTCGGGATTAGAATACCAAGGTACTTTGTATCTCTTAGTCGGAGGTGTGGGCAAAGGTGCTGACTTTAGCGAGCTTAACCCCGTGTTGGCGCAACTAGACCGCGTACAACTGTGTTGCTTCGGTGAAGATGCTGCGCAATTTATGCCATTACATCCATCGGCTAAGACGTTTTATACCATGCGTGACATTATCGAGAGTATCTCTGCACAATTGGTGTCGGGTGACATGGTGATGTTGTCTCCTGCATGTGCAAGCTTCGATCAATTTAATAACTTCATGGCGAGAGGTGATGCGTTCACTGAACTTGCTCATGAGTATGCCTAACGTGTTGAAGGACTAACATTCAGTGCAAAGAGTGAAAGAGATTAATCAATCTATTTGGCAATGGCTTAACCGTGCCACACCAGAGGCGCTCTACGATCGTCAGTTGGTATGGATTGCTCTTGGACTGATGCTGACGGGCTTGGTAATGGTAACGTCGGCTTCGTTCCCAATCAGTGCTCGTTTAACCGATCAGCCGTTTCACTTCATGTTCCGCCACGCCATTTTCCTGGTGTTAGCGTTAGGTGTATCCAGCGTAATATTACAAATCCCGATGAAACGCTGGTTTCAATACAGTATGTACCTATTGGGCTTATCCTTCTTTTTGCTAGTGGTGGTGTTAGCCGTCGGTAAGTCGGTTAACGGTGCCTCACGTTGGATTCCTCTCGGGCTGTTTAACTTACAACCTGCTGAAGTCGCTAAGTTATCTCTGTTTATCTTTATGGCGGGCTATTTGGTACGTAAACAGGATGAAGTGAGAAAAACCTTCTTCGGTGGTTTTGGTAAACCGATCATGGTGTTCGGTGCCTTTGCGGTGTTGCTACTTGGCCAGCCCGATTTGGGTACCGTTGTCGTAATGTTGGTTACCTTGTTTGGCATGTTGTTTATCGCAGGTGCTAAGCTGTCACAATTTATAGCCTTAATGGTGGCAGGTATTGCTGCCGTTGTGGGATTGATTGTTATTGAGCCTTATCGTGTTCGACGTGTTACGTCATTCTGGGAACCTTGGAGTGACCCGTTTGGTAGTGGTTATCAGCTAACTCAATCATTGATGGCGTTCGGTCGTGGTGATTGGATGGGGCAAGGGCTTGGTAATTCAATTCAAAAACTCGAGTACCTACCTGAAGCACACACCGATTTTGTTTTTGCTGTACTGGCTGAAGAGTTGGGTTTTGTTGGCGTAACCTTAGTGTTGATGCTGATCTTTAGTTTGGTTTTTAAAGCTATTTTTATTGGCAAAAAAGCTTTCGAAAACGACCAAGTGTTCAGCGGTTATCTGGCGTTTGGCATTGGTATTTGGTTTGCTTTTCAGACGCTTGTTAATGTCGGTGCCGCTTCAGGTATTGTTCCGACCAAGGGGTTAACCTTACCGCTGATCAGTTACGGTGGCTCAAGCCTTATCGTGATGTCAGTAGCGGTTTCTATGCTGCTGCGTATCGATCATGAATGCCGAGTGCAACAAAAAGAACAAGCCGACAATCAAAACGAATTAGTAGAATAAGAATCTAACGTTATGAAACAAAACAAAAAACTTTTAGTGATGGCTGGTGGTACTGGCGGTCACGTTTTCCCTGGGTTAGCGGTGGCGAAAAAGCTTCAGCAACAAGGTTGGGAAATTCGCTGGTTAGGAACTGCGGACCGAATGGAAGCGGATCTGGTGCCAAAGCATGGTATTGAGATCGACTTCATTAAGGTGAAAGGCCTGCGTGGTCAAGGCGTTAGTAAATTAATTAAAGCGCCGTTCCAGATTATTAATGCCATACTTCAAGCCAGACGACATATTAAAGCATGGCAACCTGATGTGGTGCTTGGCATGGGGGGGTACGTCAGTGGCCCGGGTGGTATCTCGGCTTGGTTATCTGGCATTCCAGTGGTTCTACATGAACAAAATGCAGTGGCAGGTTTAACCAACCAATGGCTGTCTAAGATTGCTAAAAAGGTTTTCCAAGCTTTTCCTGGTGCGTTTCCTACCGCAGAAGTGGTGGGTAACCCGGTACGCGAAGATGTTGTTGCCTTAGCTGACCCCGAGCAACGCATGGCTGAGCGTGATGGTGACATCCGCATCTTGGTTATGGGCGGTAGCCAGGGCGCAAAAATCCTGAACGATACCTTGCCAGTAACGATGGCGCAGCTTGGTGAAGGCTTCACTGTGGTGCATCAAGCGGGTAAGAACAATCAACAGCAAGTTATTGAACAATACAAATCACATTCTGTAGATAATGTTCAAGTGACTGAATTTATTGATGATGTGGCGCAAGCTTATGAGTGGGCAGATCTATTAGTGTGTCGCTCTGGTGCATTAACCGTATCTGAAGTGTCTGCTGCTGGTGTCGGTTCTATTTTCGTTCCGTTTATGCACAAAGACAGACAACAAGCGTTGAATGCCGATCATTTAGTCGAATGTGGCGCAGCGTTAATGATTGAACAGCCTCAACTGACGGCTGATAAGCTCGCGAACACTATCGCGCAGCTTGATAGAAATGAATTAAAAATGATGGCAACAAAAGCTCGTCAAGCCGCCAAGCTTGATGCTGATGTGACTGTCGCTGAAGCGATTAAAGCTTTAGCAAAATAATGAGATTGAATTGATGACGATTGAACATACCCAAGACTTAGCGCAAATCCGTGCAATGGTGCCAGAGATGCGCCGTGTTAAATCTATCCACTTCATTGGTATTGGTGGTGCCGGAATGAGCGGGATTGCTGAAGTCTTGCTTAATGAAGGCTACCAGATCACAGGTTCTGATATTGCTCAAAACCCAGTGACAGAACGCTTAGTTAGCAAGGGGGCTACTGTTTACGTTGGTCACCAAGCGAGTAACGTTGCCGACGCAAGTGTGGTGGTGGTTTCAACCGCTATCAACGAAGAAAACCCAGAAATTATTGCAGCTCGTGAAGCGCGCACACCGATCGTTCGTCGTGCAGAAATGCTGGCTGAGCTAATGCGTTTTCGTCACGGTATTGCTGTGGCAGGTACGCACGGTAAAACAACCACGACTGCGCTAGTGACACAGATTTACTCGGAAGCAGGCCTAGATCCAACTTTCGTAAACGGTGGTTTGGTTAAAAGTGCAGGTACTAACGCACGTTTAGGTTCGAGCCGTATTCTTATCGCTGAAGCAGATGAAAGTGATGCGTCATTCTTACATCTGCAACCAATGGTTAGTATCGTCACTAACATTGAAGCGGATCATATGGACACTTACGGCGGCGATTTTGAAACGCTGAAGCAGACGTTTATTGATTTCTTACACAACCTACCATTCTACGGTCAGGCTGTGATGTGTGTTGATGATCCTGTAGTGCGTGAGCTTATTCCTCAGGTTAGCCGCCAAGTGATTACTTACGGTTTCTCAGAAGATGCGGATATTCGTATTGAGAACTACGTGCAAGAAGGCCAGCAAGGCAAGTTCACGGTGGTACGTGAAGGTAAAGCTAACCTTGATATCACGTTAAACATTCCGGGTCGTCACAATGCATTGAATGCCTCAGCAGCGATTGCTGTTGCAACAGAAGATGACATTAGCGATGAAGCGATTCTAAAAGCGATGGCGGGAACCGAAGGTACGGGTCGTCGTTTTGATCATCTAGGTGAGTACGAAACAGGTAAAGGCGTTGCAATGCTGGTCGATGATTACGGTCATCACCCAACCGAAGTGGACGTAACCATTCAAGCAGCACGAAGTGGTTGGACTGATAAGCGTCTTGTTATGATCTTCCAACCGCACCGTTACAGCCGTACTCGTGATCTATATGATGATTTTGCGAATGTTCTTGAGCAAGTTGATGTACTTATTCTATTAGATGTTTATTCTGCAGGTGAGAAACCAATTGCAGGGGCTGATGGGCGTTCATTAAGTCGAACTATTCGCGGGCGTGGTAAGATAGATCCAATCTTTGTTGCCGATATCAACGCACTGCCATCGGCTTTAGCCAACGTAATTCAAGGCGGTGACCTTGTTTTAACGCAGGGTGCAGGCGATGTTGGTCGAGTAGCGAAGCAGTTGGAATCGTTACAGTTAGACATTAATAAAATGCAGAACGCGTAACAGAATACTGTCTACAGACTGTGGTCAATCGCTCACTTCTTGCGATTGACCTAAAATTGACCAAAAATCTTATTATCAACGTTTGATAGTTTAATTTTGCTCAGTATAATTCATAGGTTAAAGTAAGTGCTTTTACCTCTATTACGAAGATAGGGAATAGAATTGCGAACCAACGACAGGGAATGCGGGCTTTGGTAGAAAGTACTTTTAGCGAAAACCGCCACCTATTCAGTTTACCGTCGCTCAAGAAACACGCCTTAGGCGGGTCTTTTTTTGTCATGGTATTGCTATTCATTGGATTTCTTTTCTATACCACACTGACTTGGATGTGGGACGATCAGCGATTGCCTCTCTCTAAAATAGTACTGCAAGGCGACTTAACTTATGTAACCGCTGGTGATGTTCAACATGCCTTTAGCGAGCTAGAGCATATTGGAACATTCATGTCTCAAGATATTGGCGTGTTGCAATACAGTTTAGAAGCGTTGCCTTGGGTTTCTGTTGTCTCGATTCGTAAGCAGTGGCCAGACACAATAAAAGTATTTTTGACTGAGTATCATGCAGCAGCTATCTGGAATGGCAATATGCTGTTGAATGAAGATGGTCAGGTGTTTAATGGTGATATTGGCCTTTTGAAGGGTGATAGAGTTAAACTTTACGGTCCAGATGGCACTAGCCAACAAGTGATTGAAAAGTGGCGACAGATAACGCCTTTAATTAACAGCCTAGGGTTAACCGTTACCTCGCTCGTTCTCAATGAGCGTCGCGCCTGGCAAATCATTCTAGACAACGGTATTCGTTTAGAATTAGGTAAAGATTTTTTAGATGAGCGTGTTGAGCGCTTTATTTCGCTTTACAACGAATTAGGTAGTAAGGCGAATCAAGTGAGCTACATCGACCTCAGGTACGATACGGGAGCCGCTGTAGGCTGGTTTCCAGAGCAAGAGTTAGAAGAGAGTACAGATGACTAAGACCGCAGATGACAACATAATCGTTGGTCTTGATATAGGCACTGCGACCATATCAGCTCTAGTTGGTGAAATATTGCCTGATGGTCAAATCAATATCATTGGTTCTGGGCAAAGCCCATCCAGAGGTATGGATAAAGGTGGTGTAAACGACCTAGAGTCGGTAGTTAAGTCGGTTCAGCGAGCTATTGATCAAGCAGAGTTGATGGCGGAATGCCAAATCAGCAATGTATTTATCTCGCTATCGGGTAAACATATCGCAAGCCGAATTGAAAAAGGCATGGGCACTATCTCTGATGAAGAAGTGTCTCAAGACGATATGGATCGAGCGATCCATACCGCGAAATCAATTAAAATAGGTGATGAGCAGAGAATTCTGCACGTGATCCCACAAGAATTTACCATTGATTATCAAGAAGGGATTAAGAACCCACTTGGTTTATCTGGTGTTCGAATGGAAGTCAGTGTTCACCTAATTTCTTGCCATAGCGACATGGCGAGAAACATTATTAAAGCTGTTGAACGATGTGGTCTCACTGTAGAACAAATCGTGTTTTCAGGACTTGCCTCAAGTAATGCGGTAATTACTGACGACGAGAGAGAGCTTGGAGTCTGTGTTGTTGATATTGGTGCTGGTACGATGGATATTTCCATTTGGACTGGCGGCGCACTGCGACACACAGAAGTCTTTTCCTACGCAGGAAATGCAGTAACCAGTGATATTGCCTTCGCTTTTGGCACGCCAGTGAGCGATGCTGAAGAGATAAAAGTAAACCATGGTTGCGCTCTGAGTGAACTCGTAAGCAAGGATGATTCTGTTAACGTCCCTAGTGTAGGTGGCCGTCCATCGAGAAGTTTGCAAAGACAAACTTTGTCGGAAGTGATTGAACCACGTTACACTGAACTTATGGGGCTCGTTAACCAAACTATTGATACGGTTCAATTACAGCTACGAGATGAAGGTATTAAACACCACCTTGCAGCTGGCGTCGTTCTCACTGGTGGAGCGGCACAAATTGACGGATTGGTAGAGTGTGCGGAACGTGTTTTCCGCAATCAAGTTCGAGTTGGTAAGCCGTTAGAAGTTAGTGGTTTAACCGACTATGTTAAAGAGCCGTATCATTCTACGGCGGTTGGTTTACTTCATTACGCAAGAGATTGTCAGATCAGCGATGAAGGTGATTACAGCGAACCTAAGCGTTCAGCACCTTCTATGTCTGGTTTATTTGGTAAATTGCGAAATTGGATACAAAAAGAGTTTTAACCTGAGTTGCAGGAAAAAACGGAGATAACACATGTTTGAACCGATGATGGAAATGTCTGACGATGCAGTAATTAAAGTCGTTGGAGTTGGTGGTGGTGGCGGTAACGCTGTTGAGCACATGGTGCGTGAATCAATCGAAGGTGTAGAATTCATCAGTGTTAACACTGATGCACAAGCACTTCGTAAAACAAGCGTTAGCAGCGTGATCCAAATTGGTGGTGATATCACTAAAGGTTTGGGCGCTGGTGCAAACCCACAAGTAGGCCGTGATGCAGCTCTCGAAGATCGAGAAAGAATTAAAGAAGTTCTAACTGGCGCCGATATGGTATTTATCGCAGCTGGTATGGGCGGTGGTACGGGTACAGGTGCTGCTCCAGTTATTGCTGAAGTTGCGAAAGAGCTGGGTGTGCTAACGGTTGCTGTTGTAACTAAGCCATTTAGCTTCGAAGGCAAAAAACGTTTAGCGTTTGCTGAGCAAGGTATCGAAGAGCTTTCTAAGCATGTGGATTCTTTAATTACGATTCCAAATGAAAAGCTACTTAAGGTACTTGGCCGCGGCGTTACTCTGCTAGAAGCTTTCGCAAGTGCAAATGATGTACTTAAAAATGCTGTACAAGGTATCGCTGAGCTAATTACTCGCCCAGGTATGATTAACGTCGATTTCGCGGATGTTCGCACCGTAATGTCAGAGATGGGTCATGCAATGATGGGTAGCGGTATCGCAAAAGGCGAAGACCGTGCTGAAGAAGCTGCTGAAACGGCAATTTCTAGCCCACTACTAGAAGACATCGACCTAGCTGGTGCTCGTGGCGTTCTTGTGAACATCACAGCTGGCCTAGATATGCGCTTAGATGAATTCGAAACAGTAGGTAATACAGTTAAGGCATTCGCATCTGATAACGCAACAGTTGTGATTGGTACTTCTCTAGACCCTGATATGACGGATGAAATCCGTGTAACTGTTGTAGCAACAGGTATCGGCACAGAGAAAAAACCAGACATTACACTAGTTGCTGGTGGTAAAGCTAAGGTTGCACCAACTCCTCAACCACAGGTCGCGGCTCAAACTGCACCAAAAGTGGAAGATAAAGTGGCACAACCATTGCAAGAAAAAACTGAGGTAAAACCTCAAGTTAAGCCGCAGCCAACAACGTCACCTGTTTCTTCAGGTACAGGCGCTAGCCAAAGTGCAGCACCTAAAGCTGAGAAAGAGAGTGGATACTTAGATATTCCGGCATTCTTACGACGTCAGGCTGATTAACAAATACCCAAAGTTTGACTATCGTCGAATTAATGGTAAAATTCGCGGTCGGTAAATACTGACCGTGATTTGTAGCACTGATAACGAGGCAAGCAGATGATCAGACAACGTACTCTGAAAGAAATTGTGAAAACAACTGGTGTGGGTCTCCACTCTGGTCGTAAAGTCACACTTACTCTTCGCCCGGCAGCTGCAAATACAGGTATTGTTTATCGTCGTACAGATGTAAATCCACCTGTAGATTTCCCAGCTGATCCAGCGTCAGTTCGTGACACTATGTTATGTACTGCTCTTGTTAATGACGAAGGCGTACGTATCTCTACAGTGGAACACCTTAACGCAGCTCTAGCGGGCATGGGCATTGACAACATTATTGTTGAAGTCGATGCACCAGAGATCCCAATTATGGATGGTAGCGCAAGCCCATTCGTATACTTGCTACAACAAGCGGGTGTAGAAACACTGAATGCAGCGAAACGTTTTATTCGAATCAAAAAGCCAATCCGTTTTGAAGATGGCGATAAGTGGGCAGAGTTTGTGCCATTTAACGGCTTCCGTATGGACTTCGAAATCGAATTCAACCATCCAGCAATTGAATCTGATGAACAGCACCTGTTGTTTGATTTTTCTTCACAAGGCTTTGTGAAAGAAATTTCTCGTGCTCGTACCTTCGGCTTCATGCGTGATATTGAATACCTACAATCACAAAACTTGTGTTTGGGTGGTAGCTTTGATTGCGCAATCGTACTAGACGAATACCGAATTCTTAATGAAGAAGGTCTACGTTTCGAAAACGAGTTCGTAACGCATAAAGTGCTAGATGCGATTGGTGACCTTTACATGTGTGGACACGCTATTATTGGTGAATTCCGTGCATACAAATCAGGTCACGGCCTAAATAATCAACTACTACGCGCAGTACTTGCTGATGCAGAAGCTTGGGAATGGGCAACATTCGAAGAAGAGGTTGGCTCTCCTGTTGCGTTTGCTGAACCAGGAATGGTTCTAGCGTAATTGTTGTTTACGACAATATAAGATTTTGAAAACCAGGTCATTGACCTGGTTTTTTTGTATCTATTTTCCAGATACAGTGTCGTCAGTATTTAAAAGTTGCCTAGTATTTGGCTACAGTCTGGCTAATCCATCAACAATTAGAAAGAAAAGTACCAAGCACATCAAACAAATGGGGTTATAAATGGTCGTTGGTGTGAAAATTACTTACACTAGAGGGCATTAATTTTAACTGAAGCCTTGAAAACTCTACTCTCAAGTACAATATCAAAGATACTAGATTTATCTCAGTATCCTTGGTTAGTAACTAAAGACTAGTTTATAGCTAGTAGAGACTGACGGCATTTAAAATAGATCGCGGACGATCTGA
The DNA here is from genome assembly GCF_041439605.1 of Vibrio sp. 1F169. Lineage (NCBI taxonomy): Bacteria > Pseudomonadati > Pseudomonadota > Gammaproteobacteria > Vibrionales > Vibrionaceae > Vibrio > Vibrio sp. 1F169. The sequence goes on from NZ_JBGOOI010000031.1 coordinate 40,875, forward strand.
GAACGAAGAGATTCCAAGCACATGATTACTAAGCTGCTGACAAAGGTAATTGGCAGTCGCAATGACAGAACACTGCGCCGCCTTAGAAAAATTGTAAAAGAAATTAATAACTTCGAACCAACGTTTGAAGCTCTTTCAGACGATGAACTAAAAGCAAAAACGGTTGAGTTTCGTGAGCGCTTAGATAAAGGTGAATCGTTAGATCAACTTCTACCTGAAGCATTCGCTACGGTACGTGAAGCGTCGAAGCGTGTTTACGGCATGCGTCATTTTGACGTGCAAATGATTGGTGGCATGGTTCTAAATGCTGGCCAAATTGCAGAGATGCGTACTGGTGAAGGTAAGACACTTACCGCAACCCTACCAGCTTATCTAAACGCGCTACCAAGCAAAGGTGTTCACGTAATAACGGTGAACGATTACCTAGCGAAGCGTGATGCGGAAACAAACCGCCCATTATTTGAATTCCTTGGCATGACTGTTGGCGTGAATGTGGCAAACATGGCTCCGCCAGAGAAAAAAGAAGCGTACCAAGCTGACATCCTATACGGAACAAACAACGAGTTTGGTTTTGATTACCTTCGTGACAACATGGCTTTCCGTGCTGAAGACCGAGTTCAACGTGAGCGCTTCTTTGCTGTAGTCGATGAGGTTGACTCAATCTTAATTGATGAAGCTCGTACTCCGTTAATTATCTCTGGCCCCGCTGAAGATAGTTCTGACCTTTATACGCGCATTAACACTCTAATTCCTTCTCTAGAGCGTCAAGATAAAGAAGATTCAGAAGAGTACCGTGGTGAAGGTCACTACACCATGGACGAAAAATCAAAACAGGTTCACCTGACTGAAAACGGTCAAGAGTTTGTAGAAGAACTAATGGTCAAAAACGGCTTGATGGAAGAGGGTGACACACTTTACTCTCCAACCAATATCAGCCTATTGCACCATGTGAATGCTGCGCTTCGTGCACACGTATTGTTTGAGAAAAACGTCGACTACATCGTTACTGAAGAAGGCGAAGTGGTTATCGTTGATGAACATACTGGTCGTACTATGCCAGGTCGTCGTTGGTCTGAAGGTTTACACCAAGCTGTTGAAGCTAAAGAAGGTGTGAAGATTCAAAATGAAAACCAAACATTAGCATCGATCACATTCCAGAATTTCTTCCGTCTGTATGAAAAACTGTCAGGTATGACAGGTACTGCTGATACAGAAGCGTTCGAATTCCAGTCTATCTACGGCCTAGAAACGGTGGTTATCCCAACCAACAAGCCTATGGTTCGTAACGATATGCCAGATGTGGTTTATCGTACTGAAGAAGACAAGTTCAATGCGATCATTGAAGACATCAAAGACCGTGTAGCGGCTGGTCAGCCATCACTGGTTGGTACAGTTTCTATCGAGAAATCTGAACTGCTGTCTAACGCATTGAAAAAATCAAAAATTAAGCACAACGTTCTAAATGCTAAGTTTCATGAAATGGAAGCTGAGATCGTTGCACAAGCTGGTATGCCTGGTGCGGTAACTATCGCAACTAACATGGCCGGTCGTGGTACCGATATCGTGCTAGGTGGTAGCTGGCAGGCACAACTTGAGAAGATAGAGAACCCAACCAAAGAGCAGATCGAGAAGATCAAAGCTGATTGGAGAATCATTCACGATAAAGTACTTGAGTCAGGTGGTCTGCACATCATTGGTACTGAGCGTCATGAATCTCGCCGTATCGATAACCAGCTACGTGGTCGTTCTGGTCGTCAAGGTGATGCGGGTTCTTCTCGTTTCTACCTATCAATGGAAGATTCTCTACTACGTATATTTACGTCTGATCGTATGGCTGGTCTTATCCAAAGTGGTATGGACGAAGGCGAAGCGATTGAATCTAAGATGCTGTCTCGCTCAATTGAAAAAGCACAACGTAAAGTGGAAGGTCGTAACTTCGACATCCGTAAGCAGCTTCTTGAGTACGATGATGTAGCCAATGACCAACGTAAGGTTGTTTATGAGCTACGTGATGAACTGATGAGTTCAGATGACATCAGTGAAATGATCGAACACAACCGTGAAGATGTACTGGCGTCAGTTATTGATGAATACATCGCTCCTCAGTCTCTTGAAGATATGTGGGATATTGCGGGTCTGCAAGATCGTCTGAAGAATGACTTCGATCTAGACTTTGACATTCAAGGTTGGTTAGACGAAGACGACAAGCTTTATGAAGAAGCATTGCGTGAGCGCATTCTTGGTATGGCGGTTGATTCTTACAAACAGAAAGAAGAAGTGGTTGGTGCTCAAGTACTGCGTAACTTCGAGAAGTCTGTGATGCTACAAACGCTAGACGGCCTTTGGAAAGAGCACTTGGCTGCGATGGATCACCTTCGTCAAGGTATCCACTTACGTGGTTATGCTCAGAAGAACCCGAAACAAGAGTATAAGCGCGAGTCGTTTGAACTGTTTGAAGGCCTACTAGATGTACTGAAAACAGACGTTGTGACCATCCTTTCTAAAGTTCGTGTTCAGCAACAAGAAGAAGTTGAAAAGATGGAAGCTCAACGTCAAGCTCAAGCTGAACAAGCGGCGCGTCGTGCACAAGCACAACATGCAACGGCTGAAAACCAGCTAGCTGACGATGAAGCGGATGCGGCATCTCCACAAACGGTAGTACGCGATGAGCGTAAAGTGGGTCGTAACGAACCATGTCCATGTGGAAGTGGTAAGAAGTACAAACAGTGTCACGGTAAAATAGACTAAGTTTGGTGAACCTTCGCTGTAACGGATAATTGCAGTGTCGGAGGTACTCACTTACTAACGTAAGCTCCGTGCCTCCTCCTTGCACTTACCACGTCACAGCTTAGCTTCACACAAACTTATTGATAAAAAGAGTCGCTTAGGCGGCTCTTTTTGTATGTGAAAATAATAAGGTTTCGATAGCGTCATCCTCGAGAGTGAGGGACGAGCGAATCGGGGATCTTTCGAACTAACAAAAGAGCAGATTCCCTATCTAATTCGTTCCTCATTGTAGGGAATGACGCTAGGGACATAGAAGGAACACCATCATATGAAAAGAATCCACATTGTAGCGGGCATCATCTTCAATCAAGATAAGTCACAGGTATTTATCACTAAGCGCCCAGACGATAAACACAAAGGCGGTTTTTGGGAATTTCCAGGTGGCAAGGTTGAAGCGGGCGAAACCATCGAACAAGCAATGACTCGTGAGCTTGATGAAGAGATTGGTATTAAGGTGACAGAACAGACTTTGTTTGAACACCTTGAGTTTGACTATACGGATAAGTCACTTAAGTTTGATTTCATCCTTGTGACCGAATTCGAGCAACAGCCTTATGGTAAAGAAGGTCAACAAGGTGAATGGGTCGATCTTGAATCATTGAGTCAATACGCCTTCCCCGAAGCAAACGTGCCAATTTTAGAGCGAGTAATAAAAGAGTTTTCGTAATTGCTAGCCTGAGTTTGAGATTGTTGTTAGTTTAAAGAGATTAATCGATTGAACGTTGCTGCAAGAGATAAGTGGCAACGGTAACCAAAACAATGGAGATATTCGCAGTGGTAAGAATTGCAATTGCAGGAGCAGCTGGCCGTATGGGTCGTAACTTGGTGAAAGCCGCTCACCATAATTCAGAAGCAAGCGTTGGTGCTGGTTCAGAACGTCCAGAATCATCTTTGGTCGGTGTTGACGTCGGCGAGTTATGCGGTGAAGGTCGTTTTGATGTGGCTCTAGTTGATGACCTTTCGAAAGCGATTGAACAGTTTGACGTGATCGTCGACTTTACCGCACCTGTAAGCACATTAGCGAATATTGAACTTTGTAAACGTCACGGTAAAAAACTGATCATCGGCACTACGGGTTTCTCTGAAGAAGAAAAGCAGGTTATCGATGCGGCTTCAAAAGAGATGGCTATCGTAATGGCACCGAACTATAGCGTTGGTGTGAACTTGGTTTTTAAGCTGTTAGAGAAGGCTGCTAAAGTGATGGGCGATTACTGTGATGTTGAAATCGTAGAGGCTCATCACCGTCATAAAGTCGATGCACCGTCAGGTACTGCGATTGGTATGGGCGAAGCGATCGCTGGTGCGATGGGCAATGAGCTAAACGATGTCGCTGTATGGTCACGCGAAGGCATTACGGGCGAGCGTACCAAAGATGAGATTGGTTTTGCGACAATCCGTGCCGGTGACATCATTGGCGAGCATACCGCAATGTTTGCTGATATTGGTGAGCGCGTTGAAATTACCCATAAAGCAACGGATAGAATGACCTTTGCTAATGGTGCGATAAAGGCAGCTGTTTGGCTAAATGATAAGCCAGCAGGCTTTTATACCATGACAGACGTCCTTGGTTTAAACGATCTATAAATAGATATTTATGCGCTGGCAATTGCCGGCGCTTTCTTTATTTGGTGGCTTTTCCTTAATAATCTCTCTTCTACAATCTTCCTTCTACTTTCTTCTTATCGCCATTTTCCCTCTATTTTTATGCTATTTATGCAGGCCTTAGTGTGTTTTTTGTTTTAGATCTTTAAATTATTATGTTTTCTCTTGGTATTTATCGATTGCGTTTTGTCGCTGATATTTTTGGCACTCTATGGTTAGCTAAAATGACGGGTGAAAATTGGAAAATCGTAATATTCCTATTAATTGAGTATGAAAGTTGAACTTTTGAAGCTTTGGCAAAGGAAATTGAATTAGTTCTTACAAATGTTTAATTTCTTTTGCGTTAAATGTTGACACGTATCACGCAGATCACTAAAATACCGCCAATTTGTCTAATTTCCATAAACACGCAGTTTTTGGTGTTGCAGGAAGGTAGATTTGCAAATTAAATCAATTTTAATGCATTTTTATTTCTGGAGGTTGTCTTGAAGAAGTCAGCACTACTCGTCCTAGAAGATGGGACAGTATTTCACGGTGAAGCCATTGGCGCTGTAGGTTCTGCAGTTGGTGAAGTCGTTTTTAATACCTCGATGACGGGGTACCAAGAAATCCTCACTGATCCTTCCTATTCTCAACAAATCGTTACCCTTACTTACCCTCACATTGGCAATACCGGAACCAATTCCGAAGACGAAGAATCTTCTTCAATCCACGCTCAAGGCCTTGTGATTCGCGATCTCCCTCTAATCGCTTCTAACTTCCGTAATGAACAATCCCTTTCTGATTACCTTAAGTCGCAAAACGTTGTTGGTATCGCTGATATCGATACTCGTAAGCTGACGCGTATTCTTCGTGAAAAAGGCGCACAGAACGGTTGTATCGTAGCTGGCTCTTCAGTAAACGATGGAAATTTAGACGAAGCTTTGGCTCTAGCTAAAGCAAAAGAATTCCCTGGCCTGAAAGGTATGGACCTTGCGAAAGAAGTTACAACAAAAGAAGCGTATCAATGGAAACAAGGTTCGTGGACGCTTACGGGTGGACTTCCTGAAGCGAAAGCAGACTCTGAATTGCCATACCACGTTGTTGCTTATGACTTCGGTGCAAAACGAAACATCTTACGAATGCTTGTTGACCGCGGCTGCCGCCTAACGGTTGTTCCTGCTGAAACTTCTGCTGAAGAAGTACTTGCTCTGAACCCAGACGGTGTTTTCCTTTCAAATGGCCCTGGTGACCCAGAACCATGTACTTACGCAATTGAAGCAACAAAAGTGTTCCTAGAAAAAGGTTTACCAATCTTTGGTATCTGTCTAGGTCACCAGATTCTTGCTCTTGCGTCAGGCGCTAAGACAGTGAAAATGAAGTTTGGTCACCACGGTGCAAACCACCCGGTTAAAGATTTAGATCGTGATGTTGTGATGATTACTTCACAAAACCACGGCTTTGCTGCTGACGAAGATACGCTTCCAGAGACATTACGAGCGACTCATAAGTCTCTATTTGATGGTTCTCTACAAGGTATCCACCGTACAGACAAACCAGCATTTAGCTTCCAAGGTCACCCAGAAGCAAGTCCAGGTCCAGAAGATGCGGCGCCGCTATTCGACCACTTCATTGAATTAATTAAACAGCACACAGCGTAATCCGGAGTAGTAGATAATGCCAAAACGTACTGACATTAAAAGTGTTCTAATTCTAGGTGCTGGTCCGATTGTTATCGGTCAAGCATGTGAGTTTGATTACTCTGGTGCTCAAGCTTGTAAAGCACTTCGCGAAGAAGGTTACCGAGTTATTCTTGTAAACTCGAACCCAGCGACAATCATGACTGACCCAGACATGGCTGATGCGACTTACATCGAACCTATCCAATGGGAAGTGGTTCGTAACATCATCGCTAAAGAGAAGCCTGATGCAGTTCTACCGACAATGGGCGGCCAAACTGCACTTAACTGTGCGTTAGATTTAGAAAAATACGGCGTACTTGAAGAGTTCGGCGTAGAGATGATTGGCGCAACTGCTGACGCTATCGATAAAGCTGAAGACCGCTCTCGTTTTGATAAAGCAATGAAAGCTATTGGTCTTGAGTGTCCAACGGCTGATACAGCGAAAACGATGGAAGAAGCTTACAAAGTTCAAGAAATGGTTGGTTTCCCTTGTATCATTCGTCCATCGTTTACGATGGGTGGTACAGGCGGTGGTATCGCTTATAACAAAGAAGAATTTGAAGAAATTTGTCGTCGTGGTTTGGACTTGTCTCCAACCAACGAACTTCTAATCGATGAGTCACTTATCGGTTGGAAAGAGTACGAGATGGAAGTGGTTCGCGACAAGAACGACAACTGCATCATCGTATGTGCGATTGAAAACTTTGACCCAATGGGTATTCACACGGGTGACTCGATCACCGTGGCTCCTGCTCAAACGCTAACAGACAAAGAATACCAACTAATGCGTAACGCTTCTCTAGCGGTACTGCGTGAGATTGGTGTTGAAACGGGTGGCTCAAACGTACAGTTTGGTATTAACCCGAAAGATGGCCGTATGGTTATCATCGAGATGAACCCACGTGTATCTCGTTCTTCTGCACTTGCTTCTAAAGCAACAGGTTTCCCAATCGCTAAGATTGCAGCGAAACTGGCTGTTGGCTTTACGCTAGACGAGCTAATGAATGACATCACTGGTGGCGCAACACCAGCATCATTCGAACCAACAATCGATTACGTAGTAACTAAGATTCCTCGTTTTAACTTCGAGAAGTTTGCAGGTGCTAACGACCGTCTAACGACTCAAATGAAGTCGGTTGGTGAAGTTATGGCTATCGGTCGTAACCAACAAGAATCTCTACAGAAAGCACTTCGCGGTCTAGAAGTTGGCGCAACTGGTTTTGACGAAATGGTCGACCTAGATGTACCTGACGCTCTAACGACGATTCGCCATGAGCTTAAAGAAGCTGGTTCTGACCGTATTTGGTACATCGCAGATGCTTTCCGTGCTGGTATGTCAGTTGATGGTGTATTCAACCTAACGCAAATTGACCGTTGGTTCCTAGTTCAAATCGAAGACATCGTAAAACTAGAGCAAGAACTTAAAGCGAAAGGTTTTGCTGGTCTGAATAAAGACGAGCTAATGAAGCTTAAGCGTAAAGGTTTTGCTGATGCTCGCCTGTCTAAGATTCTAGGTGTGGCTGAAAGTGAAATTCGTCGTCTACGTGACCAATACGATATTCACCCAGTCTACAAGCGCGTAGATACGTGTGCGGCTGAGTTCTCTTCTGATACGGCTTACATGTACTCATCTTACGATGACGAATGTGAATCGAACCCAACAGACAAAGAGAAAATCATGATCTTAGGCGGCGGTCCAAACCGTATCGGCCAAGGTATTGAATTCGATTACTGTTGTGTACATGCATCTCTAGCACTACGTGAAGATGGCTACGAAACAATCATGGTTAACTGTAACCCTGAGACAGTTTCGACAGACTATGATACGTCTGACCGTCTGTACTTTGAACCAGTAACTCTGGAAGACGTACTAGCAATCGTTCGTGTTGAGAAGCCAAAAGGCGTTATCGTTCAGTACGGTGGTCAAACACCACTGAAACTGGCTCGTGAGCTTGAAGCTGCTGGCGTACCAATCATTGGTACTAGCCCAGACGCAATCGACCGTGCAGAAGACCGTGAGCGTTTCCAAGTTGCTGTTGACCGTCTTGGTCTTCTACAACCAGAAAACGCGACAGTAACAACAATGGAGCAAGCGGTAGAGAAATCTCGTGAAATCGGCTTCCCACTGGTTGTACGTCCTTCTTACGTACTTGGTGGTCGAGCGATGGAAATCGTATACGACGAGCAAGACTTACGCCGCTACTTCAACGAAGCAGTTAGCGTTTCAAACGAATCTCCAGTACTACTTGATAGCTTCCTAGACGATGCTGTTGAAGTGGACGTTGATGCGATTTGTGACGGTGAGCGCGTTGTTATTGCGGGTATCATGGAGCATATCGAGCAAGCGGGTGTTCACTCAGGTGACTCTGCATGTTCTCTTCCGGCTTACACGTTAAGCCAAGAAATCCAAGACGTAATGCGTGAGCAAGTTGAAAAGCTAGCGTTCGAGTTGGGTGTTCGTGGTCTAATGAATACGCAGTTTGCTGTTAAGAACAACCAAGTGTACCTAATCGAGGTTAACCCTCGTGCAGCACGTACAGTGCCGTTCGTATCGAAAGCAACAGGCGCAGCAGTCGCTAAGATTGCAGCTCGTGTGATGGCAGGTCAATCGTTAGAGTCTCAAGGCTTTACGAAAGAAATCATCCCACCATACTACTCAGTGAAAGAAGTTGTTCTTCCGTTCAACAAATTCCCTGGTGTTGACCCACTATTAGGCCCAGAAATGCGCTCTACTGGTGAAGTTATGGGTGTTGGTGCAACGTTTGCTGAAGCATACTCTAAAGCTGAATTGGGTTGTGGTCACATCTACCCTGAAGGCGGTCGTGCATTGCTTTCTGTTCGCGAAGGCGACAAAGAGCGTGTTGTTGACCTAGCATCTAAGCTATCTAAGCTTGGTTACCAGCTAGACGCAACTCACGGTACAGCTGTTATCCTTGGCGAAGCGGGTATCAACCCACGTCTAGTAAACAAGGTACACGAAGGTCGTCCTCACATTCTTGACCGTATCAAGAACAACGAGTATACGTACATCGTGAACACTGCAGCTGGCCGTCAAGCGATTGAAGATTCTAAAGTTCTTCGTCGTGGCGCACTGGCTGAGAAAGTGAACTACACGACTACGCTAAACGCTGCATTCGCGACTTGTATGGCGCACACTGCAGACGCGAAAACGTCAGTAATTTCAGTTCAAGAGCTACACGCACAAGTTAAAGCTTTTCAAGCTTAATTGACTCACGTGTTTCGCTGTTAAGCGGATATAAATGCTCAAAGCCCACTCTTCGGAGTTAATGCCGATCGTTTAAGAAGACTTGAACGATCTTGCAGTTAGCAGATAATCCCCATCAACAACGTTGATGGGGATTTTTTTATGCTTGAACAAGAATTAGCAATGGCACATGAGACCATTGAAGATGCCGACAATTATGAATCTGTTGTCGACGCCATTCAGATTGAGTGGATAGAACAAGCTCTTCTTGAAACCAATAAAGCGAGCATAAGACGACGTCGGCTTCCCGCTCAGCAAGCTGTCTGGTTAGTTATTTGGATGGGGCTGCAACGCAACATGTCTATCAAAGAGGTGTGCAGTTCATTAGACATTGCACTTCAGCCTAAACCTGAAGATAGCTGGTCTCGTGTTGCACCCAGTGTCCTAACTGATTCACGCCGACGTCTAGATGAGAGTCCGTTAGCGGCTCTGTTTCACACAACGGTAAAGGCTTGGAA